>CAZUJO010000382.1:0-4042 GCA_964619995.1 uncultured Leptospiraceae bacterium | reverse complement strand
GTATTCAACATCGGAAAGATAGTGAGGCAAGAGCCGGGGATAAAAACCTCCGAGCTTCAGAAACAGAGAGACCTGCATGCATAGCCCCCGCGTCGTGCACCAGTCAGGCTCTTCGCCTTCCCTGACAGCCCGGAATCGCAGGCGCAGCCAGTCCACTTTCATCTTCTGTTCCAGGAGGCGGCCGTTCTGGTCTTTCGCTGTCGAAACGAGAATATCCTGGGGCCGGTCCTGGATGAGCCGGGCTGCATTGAGCAGATAACGTTCATCGAGAACAGTATCATCATTGACGAGCATGATCCCATCCTCTGCCGGAAGCGAAGCGGAAACCGCCCACAGATATCCCTGATGGAGGCTGCCTCCCCACCACCAGTCGCCGCGCCCCCGGAGCACTGTTACACCTGGAACTATCTGCCGCACCATTTCTGCCGTGCCGTCGGTCGAACCGTCATCAACAAGCACGAGATGAAACTTCTGAGATCTGCTTCGCAGCAGACTTTCCACGAAGCCGCGCGTCACTTGCACGCGATTGTGCGCTGGTAAAATAATATGAATCATCGTTCCGGGTGGCGCAGGATCACGGAGTTCCCGCGCGGTTTGCCGGGATCCTGTCTATGCCCGCTTCCGTGAGGATACAGTCGGGAATCTTCGCAGGCATTCTGCCCATTTTTGTGTCCGACTGTCCGAACAGTTTGTCAACCGGACGGTCCGTGACGTACTGCTTCTCCTGCGCGGTCAGATACAACATCACATAACGTTCAAACCAGGAGTCATTCGTTTCGATACGCACTACCCGGCAATCGCGAACCGCAGCGTCGAACCTGTGCAGATTCCAGTCATGGCCGGTCTTGATGTCATTGTCGACGATTGGATATGGATAGGAATAGTGAATCCCGTTCGCATGACGCGCCGCGGCAATCCGCGAAACCCCGGCCGCAATGCTCAGGCACGCGTATACAACCGCGGCCGCGAAATAGAATTTCCGCTGACGCGCGGCGATCGGCCACGCCAGAAAAGCGACGAAGAACGGAGAAAAATAGCTCAGCGCCTTGCCTGCAGCCCAGTACGAATGCCGGAAGACAAGAAGCCCGACCACACCTGCGCCGAACGCAAGGAACAACGGCACGGCGATCGCGGCGGGCCGACGCTGCAGGCGCCCGTACGCGGAGCGGAGGGACGCGAACACGGCAAGACACAGGGTCACGCAAAGACCGGACAGGAGAATGCGGGATGCGAGCTTCCAGGACCGCGCCGCGTTCTCTGTCGGCGTCGAGAAATACAGACCGAAGATGCCGGAAACAAAATCCGAAATCCCGTAGAGAATCGACCGCGCCGGCATCATCGAAAGCATTTCCGGAAATCCCTTTTTGAGAAGGGACGGATCAAAATCGATCAAGTCGCGGCCGAGAAAGAACGCCTGATATACCTTCCACCAGTCTACGGCGGAAGTCTTTGAGTAAAGCAGCTGGGTAAGAATAAACTGGAGCGTCCCCTTGTAGAAAAACAGAGCGAGCGCGAGACCTGCGAGTCCGCCGGCGGCAGGCAGAAGCAGACGGCGCGGGCTGCGCAGCAGCAATGCCGCCGCTGCCGCGGCTGCGCCCGAGCAGGCAGTGACCACCAGAAACGCCTCGGGATAGGTGTAGACCGCGCCGGCTGTGAAGAGGGCGACAAGCGCGGTGCCGCGGGGCGTCAGGCGAAGACTGCGAGGGCGAAGAATCAAAGCGGTTAACGTTACGAGAATCCCGGCCGAAGCGACCTGGCTCCATGCATTGATGTCAAGGGCATACTGTCCCCAGAACCCGAGAGCAAAACACGCGCCCGCAATCCAGGCCGCAAACGATCGCATACCGAAGAGCGAAGAGAGCAAAAACCCGGCGGCCGGGATCGAAAGAAAGACAAAGAGAGTCAAAAATGTATAGTGAAGATCCCAGGCGTCTCCCGGGAACAGGTGCGAAGCGACGCCGAAGAACATGTGAATCGCCGGCCGCACGTACATCTGAATCTGCCCCTGAACCAGCAGCGGGTCGGCCAGCTGATCGGAAAGACCTGCCTTCTCCACGAAGGCGAACGGATAACGCGCGTAAGACGAAGCAGATTCCAGATAACCGAACGTATCCCATCGATTGGCCTGGTAGACGGCAAACTGGCTGCCGCCCGCAAGGCGCGGAGCGACGAGGAGCGCGGCGCTTGCAAGCCACATAAGGTGGAACAGCGCACTCTTGCGAAAACCGCGCAACAAGCGCGGTCTCACGCGCCAGAAATGCGCGACGAGACCGCAAAACGCGAGAACGGAAAGAATCCAGAAGATCAGATGGGTCGTAAGGCCGTAATAGTATGCAATGTTTGAAAACGGAACCGCAAATGCCGCGCCCAGGAGCGCGGTAAGAAAACGCGATTCCTTCAGAGAAAGTCGCAGCCACGGCCGGATCAAGAGGCCGATCCCGGTAAACAAACAGAAAAAGTACGCAAAGAAAAGGATCTGCTTCATGGAGCGCTCTGTGTGCGGAAGATCGCGCGACGCATGACGACGTACGTGAACACGAGAGTGACCGGAACGGAACCCGCCACGCCCCGATAAACACTGCCGCCGGCGGCAAGAACGAGATTCGTCACAAGCCAGGTAATCCCGTAGTTAGCCGCAACAAGGATCAGATATTTTCCGAGCTGAAGATGCGCCGTGTCCAGCGAATCATCCCTGTGAACGAAGAACTTATTGCAGAGAAAATGATAGGCTGTGGAGACAAAATAAGAAATACCCACAGACAGGTTGCTTCCCTGCCCCAGCAGATCGTGCAGCACAAACAGAAGACCGAAATAGATCGCGGCGGTGCTTCCCCCGGCAAACAGAAAGCGCAGCTTTGTGCTATGATATGCGCGAAGCAATATGTCTTTCAAATTCTTCTATCCCGGAAACAGATCCAATTTCGAAGAAGCGCTGCTTCACTTCGTAGCCGAGCAGTCGTCCCTCCGCAAGAACGCGGCCGTACAGCTCCGCCAGGTCAAACACATCACGGTCAGCAAACGGCTCAAACACGCCGGAGTTCAGAATCCCGAGTCCCCAGTCAATGTAATGCATGTCGGGATGGTCCTGCTTCTTGTCGTAGACAAGAATGCGGCCGTCGCGAAAGACAACATTGCTCCGGTCAAAGAGGCCCTCGTTGCGGAAAACCGTCATCAGAGCCTGAGGGAATTGCGTACGTGAAGATTGCTCGTCGAAAAACTCTACGACCGGACGATAGTCGGCATCGAGAAACGAATCGCCGTAGATTACAATGAACCGCTGTCCCAGGAGCGGAAGCGCGCGCTTTAACGCCCCGCCCGTGCCCAGCAGCGTTTCGCCGTCATGGCTGTAGGAGACGCTTACGCCCCAGCGCGAGCCGTCGCCCACATGATCTTCGATCATTTCGCCGCGGTATCCAGTGCAGATCACCACGCGCCGCAGGTCCATTCCAGCGAGAAGATCCAGCTGGTAATCCACAAAGGGACGGCCGCGAATCGGAATGAGGGCTTTCGGGATTTTGTCGGTAATCGGGCGAATCCGGGTCGCAAGTCCCCCCGAAAGAATCGCCACGACCGGAGTCATGAAATTACGACCTTCGTTCCTTCGAAGTCGAAGCGAAAACGAACTTCGACCAGGCCCAGACTCATCATCGCATGACGCAGCTTCGTCTTGTTTTCCGTATAGAACATCAGGAAGCCGCCGCCGCCGGCTCCGATCAATTTGCCGCCCAGAGCGCCGTTCTGCATCGCGTAGTCATACCATTCGTTGATCTTCTGATTGCTCATTCCCGAAGAGCGCTTCTTCTTTTCCTGCCAGTGCACGTCCATAAGTCTTGCGAATTCCTGGAGATTCCCCGTCTCGAGCGCAGCCTTGCTCTGCTTTCCAATATCTTTTATGAAATGCAGGTTCTGGATCATATCCGCGTTGTTCTGTTTGCTTTTGTCGTCCTGCTCTTTCAGAATTGAGGAAGCGGAGCGAGAATAGCCCGTAAAAAACAAAAGCAGGTTGTCTTCGAGATCGAGCCGGGTCTCCGTTGAGAGTTCG
>CAZUJO010000381.1:2067-4068 GCA_964619995.1 uncultured Leptospiraceae bacterium | reverse complement strand
GTTCAGGGGAGTCTATAGGAGTATGAAAACAACAATTCGAATCGCGCTGGCTCTCTCTCTTGTGCTCGGCGCATTTCAGTTCGCGTCCGCCGAAGAAGCTGCAAAGATCTACGGCGATAAGTGCGCAAAATGCCACGGCGACGACGGCAAGGGAAAGACCACAATGGGCAAAAAGTCCGGCGTGAAAGATTTCACTGCAGCCGACGTGCAGGCAAAGATGGACGATGAAGGCATGGCGAAAGCCATCAAAGAAGGCATCAAAGAAGGCGACAAAACCAAAATGAAAGCGTTCCCGATGCTCAAAGACGAAGAAGTGACCGCACTCGTGCAGTACGTTCGCGCCTTCGCTAAATAAGAAAGAACGCGCGGGCTCCGGCCGGGGAGGGCAGTATGAAAGACTCGATGAAGATCACATGGACGCTCATCGGTCTGGCTGTTGCGTTTGCCGGCCTTGCCGCCGCGTTTCGTTCCGGCGGATTTGCAAAGACAGATCCGCTGCCGAAGATCCCGCTCGTGGATCCGGCGCTTCTCAGCGCCGCAACTCCTCGCAAATCATTCGTAGATCTCGCGCGAGAGCGCGCGGATCTTTCTGACTTTGACTGCACAGGATGCCACGAGACCGGTGAAAGCAAAGCGCTGAAGTTTGACCGCGCGGGAAACGTCATTGTTCCGCAAGAGCATGCGAACATCGTCATGCACCACGGAACTCAAAACAGAAACAACAACTGCTATAACTGTCACGATGAGAAGCAACGCGATCGCCTGACGGCCCGAGACGGCCGTCTTTTGACTTTCTGGGAAAGCCCGCGCCTGTGCGGAAGTTGTCACGGAACTACGTACCGTGACTGGGAAAACGGGGCGCACGGCCGCACTTCCGGCTACTGGGCAAAAGAGGACGGAGATAAGTCGCGGAAAGTCTGCGCATCCTGTCATAATCCGCATTCGCCTAAATATGCAGGCCGCGAGCCTCTTCCAATGCCGCACCCATTGCATCCGCTGGCCACTCCTGACCACGGAGCCGCCGAAGGAGAACGCTGATATGTCAAAAGAAAAGAAAGAACCCGCAATCCAAAATGATTCACAAGACGATGGAATGACGCGGAGGAGTTTTCTTCGCAAAACAGCCATGTTCGGCGCTGGCGCTGCAGCCGTTGGATCGGGCCTGGCGGCCCTCGCTGCGAGCCTCGAGCCGCTCAAAGAGATTGAAGACTTTCCAACGATGGAAAGATTTCTTCAGAAGTATTATAAAGAAATGACACCTGCAGACATGGAGCAGGTCATCAAGCGCATCGAAAAAGAAGTCGAACAGGAATACGGCGTTCGACCGCACGTGAAGGACCTGAGGCCGAAAGACGGCGTCGAGTTCGTCTACATGCTGAACCTTTCGAGATGCATTGGCTGCCGCAAATGCGTGCACGCATGCGTCGCCGAGAATAACCAGTCGCGCAATCCTGAGATCCAGTACATCCGCGTTTTGAAGATGCCGCACGGATCTTTTGATCTGGAGCATGGCGACCACTATTACCAGTCGCCGCAGGTTCCGGAGAAAGGCTTCTTCTACATGCCCATTCAGTGCCAGCAATGCCGGAATCCGCCGTGCGTAAAAGTCTGTCCGGTTCACGCGACGTGGCAGGAAAAAGACGGCATTACCGTCATCGACTACGACTGGTGCATCGGGTGCCGTTACTGCGAGGCTGCCTGCCCCTACTGGGCGCGCCGATTCAATTTCGCTAAGCCTTCGATTCCAAAGGAGCGTTTGAATCCGAATATGTCCTACCTGGGCAACCGGCCGCGGCGCCAGGGCGTCATGGAAAAGTGCCATTTCTGCATACAGAGAACCCGCGCGGGACGTTATCCGGCATGTCTCGAAGTCTGCCCGACTGGCTCGCGTAAGTTCGGCAATATTCTGGATCCGAACAGCGAAGTTTCCTACATCATGCGCACGAAGCGCGTGTTCATTCAGCTGAAAGAAGAGCTCGGCACGTCGCCGCGGTTCTACTA
>CAZUJO010000381.1:0-2057 GCA_964619995.1 uncultured Leptospiraceae bacterium | reverse complement strand
TTCGACGTGTAGGAGAGACGTTATGCGCAATTACCTGGTATTCCTCTGGCGCTGTGCGCGCGTGGCTTTCGTCGGCGACTGGCGCTACTATCTCTGGATGGGCGTGCTCAGCGTCCTGATTCTTCTTGGCATCAATTCGTACGCGAAGCAGTTCGCGCACGGACTGATCGTTACCGGCATGAGCGATCAGATTTCCTGGGGCGTCTACATCGCGAACTTCACCTTCCTCGTGGGTGTGGCCGCAGCGGCCGCGATGATGGTGATTCCCGTTTATATCTACAACAACGAAGAGCTGCACGATCTTGTGATCTTCGGCGAGCTGCTGGCAGTGGCCGCCATTCTGATGTGTATGGCCTTCGTCGTCGTCGACCTCGGCCGGCCTGATCGTTTCTGGCATTTGATTCCCGGACTTGGCGAATTCAACTTTCCCGCATCCATGTTGAGCTGGGACGTGCTTGTGTTGAACATCTACCTGGTGCTCAACATTCATATCTGCGGCTATTTGATCTATACACGGTACCGGAATCGCAAACCTTCCAGGTGGTTCTACATTCCCTTCGTGTTCATCGCAATTGTCTGGGCGTTTTCGATTCACACAGTAACCGCGTTTCTCTACGTGGGTCTTGGCGGCCGCCATTTCTGGAACACAGCGATCGTGGGTCCGCGCTTTCTGGCCTCGGCGTTTACCGCAGGTCCTGCGATCATCGTTTTGGCCCTTCAGGTCATTCGCAAGGTGACCGTATATCCGATTTCAGACAAAGCTCTCTTCACCCTGCGAAACATCATTCAGGTGTCGATGATCATCAACGTGTTCCTCCTCTTCTGCGAAGTATTCACCGAGTTTTATGCGGGCGGCCTGCACGTTGCCTCTTCGCGTTATTTGTTCCTGGGACTGCACGGCTATCATGCGCTGGTTCCCTGGATCTGGACAGCCGTTGGCCTGAACCTGGCGGCCCTCACTCTTCTCGTTCTGCCCCTTTCGCGCAGCCTGCAATGGTTCAATCCGGCCTGTATCATGGCAATCGTCGGGATCTGGATCGAGAAGGGAATGGGACTGGTGATTCCTGGATTCATTCCGACGCCGCTCGGCGAAATGGCAGAGTACACTCCGTCCATGAACGAGACCCTTATCAGCCTGGGAATATGGGCCTTCGGGATTCTCTGCTACACAGTGTTCCTTCGAATGACTGTTCCCATTCTGCAGGGACGAATCAGCCAGGAACACTTCCTTGAGGAAAAGACCTAGTGGGAAAGAAGCTCACAGAGGAAGATGCGCGGCAGTCGATGTCCGCGCATATGGCGGCGAAAGGCGAGGAAATCCGCGAGCTGTACGGCGAAATCACGTACGATGTTCTCTTGAAGATTCTTGAAGACCGGACTGTTTGCCGCTATCCCGTCGAAATCATGTTTCAGGCTGAACAGCTCGGCGAAGGTGAATTCGCGTTCCCCGCGCCTAAGGGCGATTCGCCCGAAGACGGATTCGTGATGTTCGTGCATCCGCATTTCCAGGCCACACCGGAGCGAATCCCGGCGCTCGTTCTGTATCAGCTTGCCGCCGTGAACTACGGCGATTTCGCATCGCCCGACGACGCGGAAATTTTCGGCGCCGAGGCGCTGGGGATGGCGAAAGAGGATTATTATCAACTTCTCTGCGAGATGGCCGACGAGCTCGATACGCAAGAGTAGTGTGCCCGGCAGCGCGTTAACCCCTAGTCCTCCGGCACTATGGTTTTCTGAAAACCTGGAACATTCTGAATTCCTGGATTCCAGGATGATAGAAGGCTGCAAGATTTCGCACAAACCTTCGCGTCCGGCGAGGCCAGGCGCGCTTGAGGCTTTCGCCGCGCTCCCTTCGCAATGGTGCGGCGCATAACCGAGAAATTCGATTTGCTTCGCGCACGGGTCATCTCTCAGCGCGCGTGGTGCGACGCACATCCGGCGTCTCTGTTCGCCGCAGCAAAAGCGAAAGGATTCATGCGAAATCGATTCTGCAAAAACCCCTGGCACGATGGTTGCAATTAGGGAACGAGTTTCAAGTGCGCACTGCGCACGGAGGG
>CAZUJO010000380.1:0-4074 GCA_964619995.1 uncultured Leptospiraceae bacterium | reverse complement strand
GTAGAAGATTCCGGTCACGGCCCCGGTTGTGCCGACGAGCAGCGCCGCCACGAGAAGCCCGAGGCGGATCGCAAATGGAATGCGGATGTAGGAAGAAGTCACAGCGCGGCCGCTCCCGGGAACCTGAACACTGCGCTCAAACCGCCTCCCTCAGCATTCCTGAGATCAAGATCGCCGCCTAACGTCTCTGCAATCTGCACGGCCACGTAGAGGCCCATTCCAATCCCGGATTCCCGGTAAGTCAACGAACTATCCAGACGCGAAAAGCGCCCCGTGACGACGTGAATTGCATGTTCGGGAATTCCAGGCCCGTTGTCCCGCACTTCAACCTCGACGGATGACGCTGCCTTCCGGCAACTGGCAACCACGCGCGCACCCGGCCCTGAAAACATGAGTCCGTTTCGAATTACTTCCCCGATGGCCGCCTGGATGAGAACCGGATCCGCGTTGATGGTCACGTCGGGTCCTGATATCTCGATGGTTCGGTCAGAAAACTCCATATCCATCTGTTCTTTAATCCGGCTGAAAATGCGGTGGAGGGAAATGGTTTCCGGAGCAGGACGAAGGCTTCGCGATCCAATTTTCGTTACGAGCATCAGGTTATTCACCTGGCGCGCTAGCTGAGCTGAGTCTTTCCGGATTGAACGAAACACTTCGCTCTGTTCCTCCGGCTTCCAGTCTCCGCTCTGCAGCATCTCCGCGTTCGCCATGATGGATGCAAGGGGCGTGTTTAACTCGTGCGATACATTTGAAAGAAGCTCGTCCTGAAGCCGGTCCGCGCGCTGGATCGACAGGAGAGCGAGTCTCTGCGCATCCTCACGCTCATGACGAATCAATCTGATTCGCGACCCGAGCGCCATCGAAAAGAGAATCAATTCGGCGGCTGAACCCAGATAAGCGGCATAGAGACTGAATGCGTTGATCGGTGCGATGCCCAGCGTGCGAAGCACTGTCACGCAGCTCCCGCCAAGAAACCAGAACCATGCAATCAGAAAGTAGCGGGCAGGAGCGTATCCCTGACGGATTGCCAGAAACGCGGAAACGAGAATTACGCAGATCAAACACAGAGCCAGCAGGTTAAAGACCAGAAGCAATCCGCGCATCGGCAGCAGCGGAGAAAGAATCATTCCGGAACCGCCCGCCGCTCCCAGCACAATCGTTGCCTTATGAAGACCGGGCAGAAGGGAACGCGTCTTGAGAAATGAGACAGAGAATGCGGCCGCAGAACAAAGGCCTGCGAACAGCGAGACAGGCAGAGCGATTTGCTGCCAGCGCACGAAATTCGGCCAGAGAAATTCAAATGCCAGGCCGTTCAGGCCGCTCATGAACAAACCTGTGGTAAGAATCGAGAGAACGTAAAACAGATAAGACAGGTCCCGGACGGAGAAATAGAGGAAGAGATTGAATAAAAGCATTACGCAAAGAACGCCGAAGTACGCGCCGAGGATGTAGTTCTCCGTGCCGAGCGCATGAAAGAACCCTGCCCTGCTCCAGATGCTCACCGGCACCTGAAGTGACGATGACGACTGGACGCGGATGTAGATTCGCGCGCCAGGTTTTGCAGCGGCCGGGAAAACAAAATCACGGTGCAGGATGGGCCGTTGATGAAACGGGAGCAAGTCTCCCCCTTCAAACAAAACCGAAGAAGCGCCGCCGGCCAATTCGTAGGCACGCACATCATCCAGGATGGGATATGCAATGCGAACGAGGATTTCATCGCCGGCTGTCTCGGGCATTTCCGGATCCAGGCGGAGCCAGTACGCGGATGACGTGTAACCGAAGTTAGGTGGTCCAGTAAGAGTTTCCCAGCCCGAAGCGCGCACGACTTCGTCCAGGGTGAGTCGTCCCGACGGATCTTCCAGGGCATCGACGGCCGGCAGGCGGCCCTCTGTGTCTCTGGCGCTGGCAGGATCGCCCCTTCCACAGGCGCTGAGCAGACAAATGAGGAAGATGCCGGCGATCCGCGATATCATGCGGCCTCCACGGGCAAATCAATGAAGAATGCAGTCCCATTTCTCGCGTCGGTGGAGAACGACAAACTCCCTCCATGCTCCTGAACGATCCGGCGCGCGATCGCCGTGCCAAGGCCGGTGCCCCCCGCTTTGTTTGCCGTAACGAAAGGATCAAACAGCCGGTCCCGAATGGATTCCGGAATGCCGGGACCGTTGTCGTGGATCTCGATACGATAGCCGGCATTGACCGACCCGGCGCTCACAGTGATCTTTCCCCCCGCTTTCAGCACGTCGAGCGCATTGCCGATCAGGTTCTCGATCACACGGAGCATGCGAATAGCATCTATGGGAATTCCCGGCCGGACGCGGATGATGACGTTCAATTCAACCCCGCGCGCTTTCGCTTTTGCGCGCATATTGGCCAGCGTCTGATCCAGGAAATCGCCCGCGTTCTGAAGCTTCAAATCCAGGCGCATCTCCCCGCGAAGGAAATCCAGCAGGTCCCGCGTGAGCGATTCCATATAACGTGTTTCGCTCTCAATGGCTTCCGCCTGGCCGCGAACCTGATCGTCAGCCGCGCCTTCGCGCAAATACTCGGCATAGCCGCGAATGATGCTGATCGGTCCGTTCAGATCGTGCGCCACGGCGCCCGCAACCTGGCCGACCGATGCCAGGCGGCCCTTCAGTTCGAGCTCGCGCTTCATTGCGATCTTTTCTTTTCGCATAGCATTGATGCGGTCTCCGATCGCCAGGGAGAACAGCACAACGTCGATTACAGAACCAATCTCCTGACCGTGTTCCGTCAGAAAGCTGCCCGGCAGGTAGCCAAAGCCCTTTGCAGCTCGAACGATCGTGCCGACCAGAAACAGAATCCAGCCAGAAAGGAAATAAGCTGTCGTTTTGTTTCCGTTCCAGGCAACCAGTATGGCCGAGGTAAGGATGACGGTTGGAGCGACGCTCCCCGCAAACGCACCCGCCGCAATCGCGGCAATGCGCGAATCTGCAAACAAGCAGAACACAAAAAGCATTCCCAGAGCCGCCAGCATTCCCCGCAGCATCCGGTCTGCCAGGACCGAATAGTTGCGCGCCTCAAGGAAAGAGATTGAGAACCACGTAGAGGCGGCCGTAGCGGCGACCATCAAAGGGCCGACTGCGGCTTGATTCCACGCTGGATGTTCTCCAAGCAAAAATAGATACAGGATTCCGCTCAGGCTGGACTGCGCGAGCAGCGTGAACAGCAGAGCGGCCGCATAGCTCACGAAAGTTGAATCTCGCAAAAAGGAAAAAACGATCAGGTGGTAACAGATCATTACGAGAAAAAGCCCGCAATAGATACCAATGATCGTGTACTCCTGCACCATGCGCCGGGTGAGGCTGGCCTCCGTGAAAATCGTCGGAACGATTTGAATAGAACTGCGCGATGAGAAGCGCACGTATACCATTCCATCCTGGGGCGGCACAAATCCGATCAATACATTCCTGGAAGGGAGCGCACGTTCGGAGAGCTTCAGCATGTCGCCGGCTTCAGCCTTCTGCCATTGGCCCTGTGAGAAGGTAAAGAGGGACGCGCGATCCATCGGAGGATAATCATTCTGGAAAAACAGTCCTGACGCAGATGGGGAAACCCGGAAACGAATCCAGACGGAGTGATCAAGGAAGCCGAGGTTCAAACTCGGCCGTGGGTTCGACACCCAGGTGATCGAAGGATCGGCAAGGAGGGCTGCAGGCTCTGTGGCGGGCGAAATCGAATATTCAAACGCAGGAGTTTCTGAAGAATCGCCGCTTGTTTGTGCGTTCGCGTTCGAGGCAAAAAGGATCGCGGCGCACACGAGTGCACGACACGCGAAGCGCCGCCTCGTCAATTTTTCAGCAGCTCCTCGATTCTTTCAATCAACGCGCGCGGCGAAAACGGTTTACTGATAAAATCCACAGCGCCGAGTTCAGCAGCGCGCCGCCGGTCACTCTCCTGTCCTTTCGCCGAAAGAAAAATCACGGGGATCTTCCTGTCTTTGTAGTGTTCCATGATTTTCTCGCACGCTGTGAACCCGTCCATTTCCGGCATCATGATATCCATGACAATGAGGTCGGGCACTTCTGCCACTGCCCGTTCAAGACCCATGCG
>CAZUJO010000379.1:0-4093 GCA_964619995.1 uncultured Leptospiraceae bacterium | reverse complement strand
GTGTAAACCCGTTGTGATCGCGGCAGTAGTAGTAGTTCTCCTGCGGGTCCCAGAACTTATAGTAACTGAAGAAATGGATCTCTGTCTTGTTCTTCGTGATCGATTCATAGGGCGGCGCCATGAACGGTTTCAGATCCGCAAGGCTTACTCCGTGTTCAGCCCAGAATTCGGGAGGCATTCCTGAGAAGTAATGCTTGTCGTGATCCTGAATGTCCCGCGTGGGTCGGTGGGCGTTCTTCATATCGCCGCCGTATTCCACTTCTCCGTTTTCGCCGTACATGATCAGCTGAACCCCGTGCTTAACGGCCATATGCATTGGAAAATTCGTCTGGCCGTAGATGAACGGCTGAAACGGATCGCCCAGGTATCGGAACGCTAGTTCTGTGAGTCTCCGCGTGGTCTTTCCGTTTGGAGTGCCGAGGATGTTGTCAAATCCAGACGCGATGAACGCATCGAGATTCTTGCGTCCGATCTCCGTGGCCTTCAGGGGAGCCCAGGTCACGGTCAGAGGATTCATGCCGTAGTGATACTTGAGCTGATGAGCAACGAATCCCCCATCCTTGCCGCCGCTGCAGGGCACGATCACATCATATTCGCCGTTGCCGCGCCGATAGCGGTCACACAGATCCTTGAGTTCCTTTTCGCGCGCGGCCCAGTCGATCTTCGTCTTTTTGTACTCTGCGAAATTGCACGCAGAACAGACTCCGTGCTCGTCGAATGTAATCCGCGGGCGCTGGTTGGATACGGTGCATTTCCGGCAGAATTTCACCTCTACCGGAAGCTTGTACATTTTGATCGTGTCTTTTCTTTCCATTTCTTCCCTGTTAAGCGTGGCTTGCCTGGGAGCGCTCCGGGCGAAGCCATTTGTAGACCCTGAAACACAGATTTGCAAAGCGCGCCTGTAGCGCCATCCAGAATGTTTTCAGACTGGCAGGCCCGGCCGGCTCAATGCTCATCGTATACGAGGTGCTCTTCGCGCCTTCGGGACCCACGATGACAAAACCATCCTTGCCGGGGTGCACACCCTCTGATGTCACGAGACGCTTTCGCAACTCGGGCTGCGAAATCGACTCAAATGGAATCTGCTGAGCGATGGGCTTGAACTTTGATCCGACCGGAAAACAACCCATCAGAATGATCTTGCGCTTCCCCCCGGAAGCGGGCGCCGGCAGACGGCCGTGATACGTCTTGTTCACAAAGAACGCAACGTCGCCGGCAGTGCCGGTCAAGGGTGTCAGCATTTTCTTCCAATGATAGGCGCCCATCCAGTCGAGAGCCGCGCCAACACGATCAATGAATGTGCGAGAGAGAAGGTGCGAGCCGGGCCAGAAAGAAGTCACTCCGGCCGGAGTTGTCTGATCATTGATCAAATAAGCCAGATTGCACTGACCCACCGCGTCCACATGGAGGCCGAGTCCAGGATCATCATCCATGGATATGCGCGTCGATATCTCCCAGATTTTGAAATCGCTTCCAACGACTTCCGAAAGCACACCCTGAACTTCGGGATGCGAAAGTATTTTGTTGAGCATGGCGTCCAGACGCTCATCCCGCCCGATGAGAGAAGCCGCGCTCGGGCTGTTCGCCGAATAATCCACGCTGATGGACTTGTCGGCATGCAGCCGATCGATGATTGTTTCAAATTCTTTAATTTCCTGATCTGACAGGACCTTCTGCGGAAGTTTCGCAAAACCGTTTTTCTTCAGCGTCGCGATCGTTGTTGCTGCTGCTGTTCCCATATTTCCTCCAGACGCTGCTGCCGTCAGATAGTCCGCTCTCTTGAAGCTTTCTTTCGCACAAGGAGCACGTCTTCGATCAAAAGATAATCGAGACCCGAGTTGTCCAGCACGTGAAATGCCTGCCGGTGATCATTCACAAGCGGCAGACCATGGAGATTGAGACTCGTATTCAAAAGTGCTCCGGTCCCGGTAACGGCCGCGAATTCCTCAATAAGATTATAATATTGAGGATTTGCATCTTTCGTCACAACCTGAGGCCGCACACTGCGGTCGTACGGATGGGTGCCGGCGCGAAATCGCTCGTAATGTTCCGGCTTCGTATCGAAGGCGTTTGCCATGAATCGAGCCTGGAGTCCTTTTGGATTTTCAATGTAGCGGTCCGCGTACGAATCAAGAACCGACAGAGCAAAAGGCATCCAGAAGTCGCGCTTCTTGATCATCTCGTTGATTTCTTTAACAACGTCTTCTTTTCCGGGATTCGCAAGAATGCTCCGGTTGCCAAGGGCCCGCGCCCCGAACTCCATCCGCCCGGCCACACGCGCGACGACATTGCCGGCCGCGAGGATGGCTGCGACTTCCTTGTTCGTGACACCCGTGCGAACCTCGTAGCGACTCTGCACCGCTTCTTCCTTCACAAACTCTGCCACCGCGCTCTGATCCACCGGCGGGCCCAGGTAAAGGTGATTTATGGGCTTGCACTCAACGCCGCGCGCGCGCGCGGCCATGTATGCCACTCCGATGGAAAGAGATTCGTCCGCAGAAGATCCGCATACGAAGAAATCATCCACAAATTCCTGCTCTGCGAGAACCTTGTTCAACTTAACGTTCATGGCGACGCCGCCCGAGAATACGTAGTTGCGAATGCCGGTTTCCTTGTGGATGTTCTTCAACAGCTCGACAGCCGTGTTCTCAAGCCACATCTGCACTCCCGCCGCAACGTTATCAAAACGGTAGTACTGGAACCGGTCTTTCATGAATTGAAACAGATCGCGCGGACGGTTCTTATGGACAATCCGCATGCCGTCTACGCGCGCTACGTCGCTGAGTTCGTCGCATACCTTCTGCGCGTGTTCCTCTTTTGCATACGGCGCAAGCCCCATCACTTTGTATTCGTGCTCGTACGGACGCATCCCCAGATAGAGCGTGACAGTCCGATAAATTCGGGCCAGCTCGCATTCCTTCGTGTCCGCGAGCAGTTCAAACCGATCTCCTTCAATCTTCCACACAGTCTGGTTGCGATTATCTCCGAACGCATCGATCGTAAAACCGATCGTCGGGTTTTGCTTCCGCGGATTGGAGTAGTACCCGTAGTAGATGTGACAGGAGTGATGATCATAGAAGCGGATCTTATCTTCCGGAATTCCAAGGAACCTCGAAATGCTCTTCTTTCGAATTCGATTGAATTCATCGAGCTGTTCTGTGCCGCTCATCTTCAGGAGCGATTCAGGATACTCGTACACATCGTCGGCGTGCTGAAAGCGCTTCTGTGTTTTATAAAGGTTAAGATTGTAGTCCTTGTCAAAAGGCGCGCCGCTGAGCTTCGGCTTCCAGTAGCGCTCCATTTCCTCGATGTAGTCACGAATCGTGAATACCGAGTGCTTCCGCATCATCAAGTCCATGTAGTCGTGATGGATCCCGGCGATCGCAATCTCATCAATATCTTCCGGCCGAATCTTGTATGTTTTGAGAATATGCTCGATCGTGTAACGCGGGAAGGCTTCCTCATTCTTCCGGCCCGTGAAGCGCTCTTCCTGCGCGGCAAAAACAATCTCGCCGTCAATGCAGAGGGCCGCAGATGCGTTGTGGTCGTCGTAAATACCAATGACAATCATTCTTCACTCCAGTTCGTTTAATAAGATGCTTCGTATGATTTCGTGGGCCGGAACAGCCGGGTACGGCATGAGATATTCTCGAGCGGGCGAAGAGACTGCATTGTATTCGTCGTCCGTCATGGCCAGCAGGGATTTCAGAGCGTCAGAAAATGCAGAATACTGCGCTTTGCTGATCTGCCAGGGACCTGGCTCAGGAGTGTCGTACTGCGCAAGACCTGAAAAATTGCAGAACAGCACGCGCTGCCCCCAACCGAACGCTTCTCGGCCGGCGGTCGATGCGCTCGTCACCGCAACCAGGCTTCGGTCCATTGCGCGATAGGTGCTTCGATCCACGGGATCAAAGTCTACGAGAAACGCGCCAGGCCCAAGCAGGCGGCGATAGTACGCTTTTTCTCCCGGATTTGGAGATCGCGTAGCAACGCAAATGCGGCACCCGGTCAGGCGAACAAATCGCCGAAGGAAGAAGTGGAGCACCAGAATGGCCCGCTTCAATTCGGGGATTTCGAAGTCACGGTGCAGGCC
>CAZUJO010000378.1:0-4101 GCA_964619995.1 uncultured Leptospiraceae bacterium | reverse complement strand
ATGCGGCTTCACGTACAAACCCTGGCACACACCGGAAGCTACATGATTTCTCCCGAACCGCGGAGAACGATCATTCGGCTCATTGGCATCCGTTTGAATGAAGGGACTCGTCCTGTCGGCGAGCTTGAACCGGGCGCGACAGCCCCGAGTCTGCCCGAGGGACGGATGAAAGAGATTGAGTCAAGCCGCGAATTTGACTCCGTTGTGCAGACTCTCCGCCGCATCAAACAGGCATCATCCAACAGGGTTCTTCCAGACGGTCCGCTAACGCAGCACTGGTCATCGGAGAGCCCGCCGCGCATTCGTTTTGTTTATATCCTGGTCGCATACCCCGGCTCCAGCGATTTCAAACTCCTGCGTTTCATTGCCGACGGCGACTTTGAGGCGCTTGACGAAAACGGAAACGGACAAATCGACGAGGATGAGCAGCCCACATCGTTTGGCGATGTTTACAACGTGGAACCGCAGGATGGTTTGCGGCGCGCGATGGGCGGCGTTCCTTCCGCAAACAGCAGCACAACGGAAGACAAATGGGGAGTGTGGATTTCCGGCTTCGCTCCGATCCTGGATGAGCGGGGGCAGGTGATCGCCTCCATCGGAATTGACTATGACGCGACCGGCGAATTCAACCGGTTGAAATCCCTCCGCCTTTTCTGCGGATTGATTCTGCTTGCGAGCGTTGTGCTTTCTGGTCTTGCGGCCTTCCTTCTTTCGCGCTGGATCACGAAGCCCGTTTTGAAACTGAAAGCCGGAGCCGAGCAGGTGCGAGGCGGCAACGTGAATGCGCGCGTAGAACTGAAAGGCTCCGTGAGCGATGAGTTGACTGACCTGGCGGACACGTTCAACAGCATGATGGACCAGGTTCGCGCATCCCACGAAGATCAAAAATACGCGATTGAATCGCTGCAGAAAACCGCGCGGATTCGAGATGAATTTCTCTCCAATTTTTCACACGAGCTCAACACGCCGATCGCTTCTCTTCTCGGCAGCCTGGAGTTGATCGGGGACGGCCTAATGTCTGTGGAAGAGATTTCGTCCGCCAGCCGCACGATGCTGCAGGATGCCGAGCGCCTTGCATCGCTCGTGGGAAACATGCTGCTGGTCTCGCGGATTGAATCTCGCGTGCTCGAAGTAGATATCCGGCCCTTTGATCTTATTGTTGTTTTGAAGCGCGCCCTTGGGCGCGCCGGGGCAGCTTCTGTGATCGAAGGTCCTTCATCGCTCATGGTTCTCGGCGATGCTTATTTGATGGAGACGGTGTTCATCGAAATCTTCCGAAACGCGCGCCTGCACGGTCAGGTTTCGGATGCGAACCCGCTGCGGATTACCCTGGCAGAATCAGAAGGCAGTGCGATGATTTCTGCGGCCGACCGCGGGCCGGGAGTTCCCGCAGAGTACATATCCGCACTCGGGGAAAAATACTTCCGGGTGGATTCCTCTCTCACTTACGCCAAGTCCGGAACGGGACTCGGTCTGTATATTGTCCGCAGCCTCTGTCATCTGCAGAATGCATCCGTCGGCTTTGAGTCCGCAGGGGGCTTTGTCTGCCGCATTAAGATGCCGCTTGCAGGCGGGCAGGCGTGAAGGGTCGCTATCTCTTTCCGGTCTTTCTTTTTCTGCCTCTTTTTGCCGCGCGGTCCGAACCGCTGGTCGTAGATCCGAAGGCCGTCACAAATGCCGCAGCATCCGAGTCGGCTCATGTCTGGAGTTTTACGTTAGACGACATTGATGTGAGTAAACCAGACGCAGTCGAAAGCTGGCGGCCGGTTGCGGTTCCGGGCAATCCACTGAGGCTCTTCAGCCCTGTGCCTCGCGGGCGCGGACTCAGGGGATGGTATCGCTTGCGTTTTATTCTGCCGCCGTCGTGGGATGGAAGTCTGGCAATTCGACTGGGGCAGATTATGGATGCGGACCGCACCTACCTCAATGGAAAACTCATTGGAAGCACGGGCGAACTCGGAACAAACACTGCGCAGGCGTACAGCAAGGTGCGCATTTACAGCCTGCCGGGACAGTTCCTTAAGCCCGGCGCTAACGACCTTCTTGTGGAAGTCTGCGGTTACTTTGACGGCGATTTCGGCCTGTACAGGGATAATTTCCTGATTGGGCCGGAGAGTCAGCTTCGCCAGGAATATTCGGACGAAAGCGCGGGCCGGCTCGCCAGCTCGTCCATCGCCCTTTCCGTGGGTCTGTACTTTCTCCTCCTGTTTCTGCGCCAGCCGTCTTCTCGGGAGTATCTCTGGTTTGGACTGCTTTTAACGGGCATGGGATTGTACCAGATTCTTCGCAATCCGATTGTTTACACTTTTCCCTTTTCATTCCTCTCTCTAAAGCGAGCGGAGTATCTGCTCATGTTTTTTTTGGCTCCCGCCTGCGTGCACTTCGCGGCAAATTATGTGAGGGACGGTGGCCCGCTTCCGTTTCGTTGGGTGCGGATTGCCATCGGGACCGCAGATGCGATGGGATTTTTCGTTGCTGGCGTCACCGTGGCAGTTACGGATCCGCGGGTATGGTCCTCAATAAACCAGATCATCTATCAACCGCTGCTCGGGGTCTATTTTTTCCTCGTGTTTGTTTTGCTGGGCTGGCGCGTGCATCAGGGAAACAAGGAGGCCCTTGCGATCTTGCTTGCGGCAGTTGTCTCTGTCGCAGCCACTGCGGTTGATGTGCTTGCAAACCGTGGACTGCTCAACATTGCGATTTCGCTGCCGCATGCGTTTCTGACCGTGATTCTTTCGACTGCCCTGGTGCTCTCGAATCGCTTTCTCGGTGTTATGCGAAAGCAGTCGGAGATGGACCGCATGGCCAGCATAGGCCAGATGGCTGCCGGAATCATCCATGATCTGAAGACGCCCATGGGAATCATACGCGGATTTGCGGAGATGGCAGGCGACGACGATTTCTCGAAAGAAGAGAAGGAAAAGTTCCTGTCAACAATCGCGGACGAGTCGGACCGGCTTGCCGGCATGGTTCAGGACATCCTGGATTTCGCGCGCGGAGAGATGATTCTGTCCAAAACCCGAATGGACGCGGAGTCATTCTTTGAGAGTATCCGCCGCCTGGTTGCTCCATCCCTTGCCCAGAAGAATGTAACGCTGGAACTGTTGATGCGCGAAAACGTGGATCTGCACGTGGATGCTGCAAGGTTTCGACGGGCTGTTTTGAACTTGATCAACAACGCGATTGAGGCGATCGGCGAATCCGGACATATCAAACTTGCCATCGGACGGGAGGGAGATCGTGTCTCTGTTTCCGTATCGGACAATGGCCCCGGAATGCCGCCTATCGTTCAAAGAAGACTTTTTACGCCGTTTGTGACGACAAAACCCAATGGAACGGGACTCGGACTGTCCATTGTGCGGCGGATTGTAGAGGAGCACGACGGCACCATCGCCTGCCGCACCTCAAACACCGGCACCACCTTTGATATTACACTGCCGGCCTGATCACAGGCCGCCCGTGAATCAGGATACTTTCTCTACTTCGAATGTAAGGCCTGCAAATTTCTGAAGGCGGTCAATCAGGGTTTCTGCCATCACAGCGCCCGGTGTATAAACTCCGCCGGGAGCCTTTGTTTCAAGAAGTGTGAGCGCCGCTTCAGCAATCATCTTGCTCGTTGAGCCGTAGCCCGGGTCGCGATCCCCTTTGACCGAAGTCACGATTCTGCGGCCGTCCGGATAAATCCCCGTAAACATCAAATCATAGAAACCCGCTTCTCTTTCTTCTTTCGACGGGCCGTCGCCGGGCTTCAGTCCTTTGCCTGCGAAAGGATTTGCTTTCGCCGCCGCATCCACAAGCGCGCGCGCCGCTTCCGAAAGAGTCGTCATCATCATTTCGTCGTACACGAAGTCGGTTCCATAGGGATGCTTCAGCAGGAAGTTCGTGCGATGCACGTTCTTGGTGTTGATCGGCGCCATCATGAACGGCACGACCCACACTCCGAGTTCCTTGTCGTATTCGGGCACAAGGCCCGATGGCTGCGACGGACCCTGGAATCCAGGGGTCAGAGCAAATGGATTGTTGAGGAGAGCCAGGATTTCCGAATCCTTGAGGGAGGATTTCAGTGTAGCCTTCATGCTCGCCATCGTTCCGCCGGAAGCG
>CAZUJO010000377.1:0-4115 GCA_964619995.1 uncultured Leptospiraceae bacterium | reverse complement strand
GTAAAGAAGACGGGAGTCCGCAGACCCGGCATGAACCGACCGAAGAAGACGATCTTATTCCCGTGCTCGTGAAACTTTTCCTGAATGGCCGCGAGCTTTACTGGAGAAAGCACCCGCTGAAAGAACGGTTTCTGTGTGAGCGCCTTGCCCAGCTTGTGCCCGAGGAAAAAGATCGTTCCATCGCCGATCATCACGCCGGCGAATGCCACCAAGACCATGAGATGAATGTCGGCCTTGCCCATGTAGGAAAGAATTCCCGCAGTGAACAGGACAATGTCTTCGGGAAGCGGAAGGCCGAAACCGCAGGCCAGGAGAACGACGAAAATAGCAACATAAGGGAGCGGTCCAGAGAAGTTCTGGACCACACCCAGGAAAGAGTTGAGAAGATCCACTGAATCAGGCGACCGTAATGTCTTTGTTCAGATAGACGTCCTGAATGGACTGAAGCAGCTGCGCACCTTCGCCAAATGGACGCTGGAATGCTTTGCGGCCTGAAATCAGACCCATTCCGCCCGCGCGCTTGTTGATCACTGCAGTCGTAACAGCTTCTGCAAGGTCGGAGGCGCCTTTGGACTCGCCGCCTGAATTGATCAGACCGGCGCGGCCAGAGTAGCAGTTCAGCACCTGGTAGCGGGTCAGATCGATCGGGTTATCGGTCGTAAGGTCAGAGTATACCTTCGGATGCGTCTTGCCATGCTTCGTCGCATTGTATCCGCCGTTGTTGGTAGGCAGTTTCTGCTTGATGATGTCCGCCTGGATTGTCACGCCAAGGTGATTGCCCTGCGCGCTCAGGTCTGCGGATGTATGGTAGTCAACACCGTCTACCTTGAACGCATTGTTACGCAGGTAGCACCACAGCACAGAGGCCATGCCCAGCTCGTGTGCGTATGCAAAAGCTTCAGAGACTTCGACAATCTGGCGACGGCTTTCGTCGGAGCCAAAGTAGATCGTCGCGCCCACTGCAACGGCGCCCATATTCCAGGCTTCCTTGATGTTTCCAAACATCACCTGGTCGTACTTGTTCGGATAGCTCAGGAATTCATTGTGATTGATCTTCACGAGGAAAGGAATTCTGTGCGCATACTTTCGCGCAACGGCGCCGAGAACCCCGTAGGTACTGCAAACCGCATTGCAGCCGCCTTCGATGGCCAGCTTCACAATGTTTTCAGGGTCGAAGTAGATGGGGTTCGGAGCGAACGAGGCGCCGCCGCTGTGTTCAACGCCCTGATCCACGGGAAGAATGCTTACGTAGCCGGACCCGCCGAGACGGCCGTGCGAAAAGATCTGCTGCAGCGACCGCAGAACCTGGGGGCTTCTATCGGACTGTGTCCAGATGCGGTCCACAAAATCGGGACCCGGCAGATGAATGGTTTCTTTTGATACTTTTGCTTTATGACCGAGGAGGGCGTCTGCTTGCGCTCCGAGGTGTTCTCTGATTTTCGCGAGATCCATTGGCATGAACTCCTTTCTTGTCCTTTTTTGTCAGCATTCTGGCGGCGGCTTGCTCCGAGTCCAGCGAAACTCAGTTTTCGTCTGAAGCGAGCAGTCCCTCTCCGGTAATGCCCTCATTTTCTTTCTTGGAATAGATCATGATGTCGGTCTCGTCCGGAATCTCCTCCACGCGCGACTCCGCTACCTGCACCTGTGACTTGTAGATTTTAATGAAAACGTCCCCGGCATCGTAGAGACTGTGTGTCTCCTTGATCTGGTTCCCTGCTTCGGTTGTGCGGGCAGGCAGATTCTTCAGCAAAAGGGGCTGCGTGAGCTTGAAGGCTTCCTTCAAGTTGTCGTCGTAAATCTTCGTCCGTTCGGGACTGTTTCGAATCTGCGTTTGAACAATGTTGAGGCGGTTGTTCTGAAAATAGAACGTTAGTTGATACGGACTCTCATCCGGAGCAACGTCCCGCGCATCCGTTTCCGGGATGATGGCGCGAATGAATTCCTGGCGCTCATTTACCACATAGCCGTCCTTCTCAAGACTGCTCTTGATCTCGCCCCGGTCTTTGCCCCAGGCAAACAGATGCAGAGGCGGTTTGTCAGGGTTCGGCCTGTGCTTCCCGCAGGTTGTAAGGGTGAACAGAGAGATCAGACCGAAGAATAAGAATCGCACGTCGCACCCTTCCGCTCGAAGGCGCGCACACAATCAAAAAAGGCTCCGAAACAGGCAAAAAAACCGGTGATTTTGCGATGAAATTGCAAAAACAATTGCCAGCACAGTAAATGCGACATAATACTGAAAAAATCGCATGAGATACGAAACACTTCGCGGACCAAGCATTTCCAGACTCATGTCGGAGATGCGGCAAAAACACGGATCGGCCGCAGTACTGATCAAACAGAGAGAAGTCAAAGAAGGAGGCCTGCTTGGCACAGGCCTGATGTCGAAGAAAGTATACGAAATCCATTACATGGTTCCGGAACGCCCGATCGAACAGGCGACGGCCCGCAAAGTCCGGCCAGCGGAATTTACCCGCATCAGCCGCGAAGAAGTCGCACGAAAGATCGCAACGGTTCAGGACAGTCCTGAGCCGGCGTCCCCGGCTCCCGCCGAAACCGCTGCAGCCGTCGCGCCAGCAGCGCCCCGGCCGGAAAAGGCAAAACAAGTAGATCCGGATGCCCGCTATTTCCTGCAGCTGCGCGAACAGCTGATCGGCGCGCGGCTCAGCCCTGCCTACGCAGATACGATCATTCAACATCTCGACGGAAACCTTTCGCGGAACGACCGCACGCAGCCTCAGAAAGTCGCCCAGAAAGCAGTAGAGCGCCTCACAGAAATCATTCGGACCGTTCCGGACATTGCCCCGCCGCGCGGCGAAACGCGCGCGGTTATGTTGATCGGGCCAACGGGAATGGGTAAGACGACCAGCCTGGCCAAGCTTGCGGCGCGCTATTTCTTCTACGAGAAACGGGAAGTGTCGATGTACAGCCTGGACCGTTATCGCCTCGCCGCGACCCAGCAGCTCCGCATGTACGCCGATGTCATGAAACTGCCATTTTACGCCCCGATGACGCCTGCGGAATTCCGCGATAGAACGAGCGTTGACCCGGCAGAATTGCTCCTGATCGATACCTCCGGCATTGGATTCAGGGATGCAGGACGGCTGAGCGAGCTCAAGGAACTTGCGGATGCCTGCGCGGTTCGCCTTGAGAAACATCTTGTCATTTCAGCCAACACGGACGAAACCACACTTGCCTCGATCTTCGCCGCTTATGACGAAGTCGGATTTGACAAAATCATTTTGACCAAGCTGGATGAAGGCGAATTTATCGGTAGTTTTGTGGAGTATGCCGATAAGGTGAACAGGCCGTTCTCATTCTGTACGAACGGACAGGATGTCCCTGCGGATCTTCTGGGCCCGAGTCCGGAGGATCTAGCGCGGATGCTTTTGAAGAAGGAAGCCGCGGGTAGGTGAGTATGGAGCAGTTGGATCAGGCAACAACGCTGCGCCGAATGGCCAGTCAGATGGACCAGGGAAGTACGGCCGTGCTGGAAAGGGACATGGAGCAAGAACAAGGATCGTCTCACGAATCGCCGGCGAAAACCCGGATCATTTCCGTCACCTCCGGAAAGGGCGGCGTCGGCAAGACCACGGTCTCTGTGAATCTTGCGATCAGCCTGGCGCGGGCCGGAAAGAAAGTCCTTCTCTTTGACGGTGACCTGGGGCTTGCAAACATCAACGTGCTGCTGGGAATCATTCCGGAGCACAACATCTACGAAGTTCTGAAAGGCAAGAAACGTCTTCAGGACATCATTATTAAAACGTCATACGGCATTGATATCATCGCGGGCGCGAACGGCATTTCGCAGCTCGCAAACCTGAACGATTCGCAGCGCGAAAACTTCCTCGAGGGCCTGGGCGCGCTCATGGGATACGACATCATGCTGATCGACACCGGCGCCGGAGTCGGATCAAACGTGGTTGGTCTTGTGCTTCCCGCCGACGAAATCCTCGTCGTAACAACACCCGAACCCACAGCCATCACGGACGCCTACGGAATGATCAAGAGCATTGTTTCGCACGGCCCGGCCGGCAAGATCAAGCTGATCGTCAACCGGGTGCCCGACGCAGGCGAAGCGAAGCTCGTCGCAGATCGTCTGATCAGCATTTCCAACC
>CAZUJO010000376.1:0-4124 GCA_964619995.1 uncultured Leptospiraceae bacterium | reverse complement strand
CTTTATGCCCCTGCACATCTCTCGCCGCCTATCGGCTGTCGCCCGCCTTGAGGTGCCCCGTCTGCTTCTTTCAACAAACAGGCAGAAGGTGCGCGAAATGCGCGAACCAGACGATCTATTTTGATGCCCACAGGTCTGTTTTCGAATACAGGGGCGCCGTCCGGGATTTGATTCATCGCTGGAAATTCCAGAATGAAAGGCGCGCGTTTGCGTTTCTTAGATGCGGTCTGGAGGAACGGCTCCGGGAGATCGGCGCCGACCGGGCAGGCGTGATCGGCTCGGACCGGAGATTTCGCTCTTTTCTTCACTGCGAGGACCTGCTCGGAGCGGCCCGGAGAGCCGATATTCCCTGTGGTATAGATCTTGTTAAAAAAAGGATTGGCAAAAAGGGCAAACAATCAGACAGAAATCAAGCTGGCCGTTATCTGGCGGTGCGCGGCTCGCTTGAATGCAGACAGGATTTGTCCCGCGTGGAGCATTATGTCGTGATCGACGATGTATTCACAACCGGGGCCACGGCGAATGAAGCCGCACGCATGGCCCGCAAGGCCGGCGCAAGAAGAGTCACTGTCCTGACCGCAGCTATGAGAGAGGACCTGGAGCTATTATGATTGAAATTCACAAACAGGCGGGGCCTGTGCAGGTCATGATCATTTCCGGCAAACTGGAGCCGGATGACACGGAGATTTTCCAGGCAGAGTTGATGGAATTTACCTCACGTGAGAAGGCCGCCATCGTGCTTGATATGGCCGGTTTGAACTACATTTGCTCGACCGCTCTCGGGATACTGATTTCCCAGCACCGCCGCATGCGCCGCCTTGAAGGCGAGCTGAAACTTGTCGTGGAAGACGGATATGTGAGAAATCTGCTCCGGATGACGATGCTCGACCGGGTCTTTCCGTTGTTCACGTCGCGCGAGGACGCGCTTCGCACCTTCGCGGCCGTCTAACGTGCTTGCTCTTGCAACCGGAAACGCGCACAAGCTGGAAGAATTCGGCCGTCAGCTCGGCATCAAACTCATCAGCCCGTCGGAGCTCGGCATTCAGCTCGATGTTGAAGAAACAGGGGACACCTTCGAAGAGAATTCCCGCCTGAAGGCGGTCTGGCTGAGCGCTCATGCGCGCATGCCTGCGCTTGCCGATGACTCCGGACTGGTCGTGGATGCGCTTGGCGGAGAGCCCGGTGTTCGAAGCGCGCGCTACGGAGGCGAAGGCCTGAATGATGCGGATCGCAGGCGTCTCTTACTGAGAAACATGCAGGGTCAGCTGGATCGCACGGCGCGATTTGTATGCGTTCTCTGTCTTTCGATTCCGGGCTCTGAGCCCGTGTATTTCCGCGGCGAATGCGAAGGCCGCATCCTCGACGAAGAAAGAGGCACAGGCGGATTCGGGTATGATCCTGTATTCCTCGATCCTGAGAGCGGACTCACGTTCGCAGAGCTTCCGGGGCAGGCAAAGGATTCACGCAGTCACAGAGGCCGCGCGATCGCTGAATTCAAAGCATGGCTTTCGGCGGGCGGAGAAGAGCTCCTCCGTCTCTGATCAACTCCCGAGTGTTCGCTGAATGCGCGGATCCTGGATCATGTTGAGTTCCGGAGCGAGCAGCCGTATGTAGCGGTCAAAATAGAGGAACTGCTTGATCAGGAGAGCGAACTCGCGCGGAAACTTGATCCCGTTGCGCTCGCCGATCTTCGCCATTTGCAGAATCAGTTCTTGCACTTTGTTCTGATCGATCAGCATTCCCTGCGAAGCCTGAACATTGGCTGCGAAATCATCCATGCTCTCAAACAAAACCTTCAGCTCTTCTCCGAACTTGCGGTGGTCAGCCTTCTCGTCAGCGGCTCCGATGCCGATCATGCTGCGCGCTGCGAGCTGATAGTCCCGCGTATTCAGCGCAATCATAAGATCATTCATTGCATCCCACGTCTTTCTTTGAATCCGTCCTACAATTCCAAAATCAATGAAGCCCAGCCGGCCGTCTTCGAGCACCATCAGGTTTCCGGCATGAACATCTGCGTGAAAGAAATCGCAGAACATCAGGCTCGACATCCATACGTTCAGCGCTGTGATCAGCGTTTCTTCTGGATTTTCAGTGACGCGGCGTATGCTTTCGAGATCGGTGAGCGCCACGCCGCGGAAACGTTCCATCGTGAGAACGCGGCGCGAACATGCCTGTGGAAAAAGCTTCGGGGTTGCCGCCACGTCTTCAAGATCATTCGACTTGAGAAACGCGGCGAATTCCTTCTGATGCTGCATCTCCAGCTGAAAGTCGCATTCCTGCAGGATCGTCGCGGAAATGTCTTCGAGAATTCCAGACAGGGACATGCGCTTGAAATTAGGGATCAGCCACTCAAGCACGCGCGTGCCCGCGTAAAGGAATGTGAGATCGGCCAGCATGACGTCCTGCACGCCGGGTTTCTGTACTTTCAATACGACTTCTTCGCCCGTGCGCAGCCGGCCCGTGTGCACTTGAGCAATGGATGCAGACGCGAGGGGAACCGGATCAATGAATCCAAAAATCGCAGACGGATCGTCGAATTCTTCTTCAAGAATGCCGCGCACCACAGCATAGGACACGGGCGATGTCTGATCCAGGCACTTCTGAAATTCCCTCACGTACTCGGCAGGAAACAAAGAGGGCGAGCTGGCGATAAACTGACCGAGTTTGATGTATGTGGTCCCCAGGCGTTCAAACGTTTTCCTGAGAAACTCGGGCGCGGGAGGCCGGTCACCCAGCAGCCAGGAAAATCCCGAGCTTGCGAGTGCTGCCGAAGTCTGTACAATGCGTTTTGCGCCGGCGAAAATCGTTTCTGGACCGATCATTCGTCCATTTCAGAATATGAACTGCGCGGCTGGAAGCGTTTTCGCGGACACGGTCTGCGTTGACATTCCAGGAATCAGCACTGCCGGGTCGGCCGGTGTCAGGTTCAATCCGTAGGCGGCGCTGACAAATTCGATCAGAAAGTCGGGCACGCTTCCCAGGAATTCGATGAGATTCGCGGGCCGTTCGAGCCTCTCATCGGCGATGACGGCATCGAGCTCGTCTGTGAAGAAGAATCGTCTGCGCATGAGTCTCGCAAAATCAGGCAGCGCGTCTCCGAGTCCGAACGGCTTCTCAATGCGCCAGATTCCCTTTCGCACAAATGGAATCGTTTCATCAAAGACAGTGAGTTCGAGGCCCGATCTCACGGGAATCATTCGCGCGCCGGCCCCTTTCCGCAAAACGGTCTGCCTGGGGCCGCGGATGGCCGCGTATCCCGTATAACGGGCCTGTCGCGTAATGAGTGTTCGCTTCTCGTAGAGTTCAAATACAGCTGCCGATTCCTGAAATGGGATGGGCGGATCCGTCAGGTGCATGCATAATACAAAGTCTGACACTGCCTGCGGGGCAAACGGGGCGTTGAAGACAGAGGCGCCCCGCAACGGCACCACGACCAGGTAGTCAACGGACGTGCGGGCTGGCGCACGGCGCGGCGCGAGTCCAGGGTAAAGCAGTTCATGAGCCTTGCGGCGGAATGCGTGTATGAACGGAGCGCGAAGTCGGTCGAGGAGAAGCGCGGCGCCGGGGGCTTGAGGAAGGGTGCCGGCAAAGATCAGGCGAGAGCGAAAGACCCCCGCATCCTCGGCCGTTACCGTCACTCCCGGCAGATGGCTGCGCGGTCCTGCGGCCAGGCTTGCAAGGCGGCGGTCGAGCTCAACAATCGAGATCGGCAGCTCGGTCTCAAAGTGGATGCTGGCCGGGCCGGGCTTCAGGCGCCTGAGCGTGCGTAATACAAGAGGGAGCACTTTGTAATCTATCGACATCGCAAGACCCTGTCGATAATGGGGCTATGGCAGAAGACGGCAGTCTGTCGCAAGACGAAATAGACGCATTGCTCAGCATGGGCGATGAGCCGGCCCCCGCGGGCGGAGGAAAATCCGCCGGCGGCGCCGATGACTTAAACCTCGATTCGCTCCTCGGCGGGGGAGATGCGCCTTCGGGCGGAGGGTCACCCGGCGGAGCCACGCTCGACAACGACGCTCTTATGGCCATTGCAGGAGCCGTCGGCGGTCCAGCGCCGCGGGGGGGGCCGGCCTCGCGCCCGGGGCACCAGCCCACCGAGGCCCAAGACAACAGGCAACTCC
>CAZUJO010000375.1:0-4138 GCA_964619995.1 uncultured Leptospiraceae bacterium | reverse complement strand
GCTTGCCTCAAAGACGTCGCTCGCGTCCTGAACATCCCCTTTGCTGAGTCCAATGACATCTCCAAAATGTTTCCGGAAGAACTCGGTATTTCCATCTCCGAGGCGCTCGACAAATCGAAAGATCTGAAAGCGTATTCGGAAAAGGGCGAAGTGCAAAAGAAGCTGTTCACCGCGGCGCTTCGTCTCGAAGACAACGTGCGCCATACCGGCGTGCACGCTGCGGGCGTCGTGATCGCCCCGGCCCCTCTCGAAGAACTCGTCCCGCTCGCCACCGTTGCCGCAAAAGACGAAAGCATGGAAGGCCAGCGCGTGCTCGTAACGCAGTACGATATGACGGCGCTTACAGAAGTCGGTCTTGTGAAGATGGACTTCCTCGGTCTGCGGAACCTCACAGTTCTGCACAACACGGTGCGGGAAGTCGAGCGCAGAACGGGAAAGCGAATCGATCTTCTCAATCTGCCCATGGACGACGAGAAGACCTTCAAACTGCTCCAGCGCGCAGACCTCAAGGGCGTCTTTCAGCTCGAAACGTCGCCGGGAATGCGCGACTTCTGCATTCGAATCGGCCCGCGGAGATTCGAGGACCTCATTGACCTGATCGCTCTGTATCGGCCGGGACCGCTTCAGTCCGGCATGGCTGAGTCCTACATCAAGCGAAGAAAGGGCCAGGAGAAAGTCACCTATCCGCATCCGGACCTCAAAGAAATCCTGGAAGATACCTTTGGTGTGATGATCTACCAGGAACAGGTGATGCTGATCTCGCGCAAGATCGGAGGATTCACTCCGGGCGAATCGGATGCGCTGCGCAAAGCCATGGGCAAGAAGATCCATGAGAAGATGATGGAGATGAAAGCCAAATTCATCTCGGGCGCCGTCAAACTGGGCCATGCGGAGAAATTCGCATCCGACCTCTTCGATCAGATGGCGGAATTCGCGTCTTACGGCTTTAACAAATCGCATTCGGCTGCGTATGCGCTGATCGTGTACCAGACAGCCTACATGAAGGCCAACTATCCGACCGACACCATGCGTTCGCTGCTCGAAAGCAAGGTCGGAAAAACCGAAGAACTCGTTCCGTACCTGAACGCATGCCATGAAATGGGCATCAAGATTCTCGGACCGGACGTGAATCAGTCCGACGTAAGCTTCTCCTACGTGGAAGAAGGCGTGATCCGATTCGGCCTCGCTGCCATCAAGAATGCAGGTGAACTTGCGTCCCAGTCTGTGATCGCGCAGCGGAAAGCAGGCGGGCCATACAAGGGACTGATTGATTTTCTCGAGCGTGTCGATCTCCGGCTCTGCAATCGGCGAACGGTGGAAGCCCTGGTTCTCTCGGGCGGCTTTGACTGCTTTGGTTACACTCGCAAAGCCCTGATGGGTTCGCTCGACCAGGCCTATCAGCGCGCGCAGAAAAGCCAGGAAGACCGCGCATCCGGCCAGGTTTCTCTTTTCGGCGAAGCCATCTCAAGCGAAGATTTCATCCCGAAGGGAGAAGGAGTGGTTGAATTCGAGGAATTCACTCTGCTCCGGAATGAACGCGAAATGCTCGGCTGCTATCTCAGCGGCCATCCACTTGAAAAATACGACCGCGTCCTTTCACGCGCGGGCATCTCGACGATTGAAAATCTACAGCGCATGCGCGCAAACGACCGCGTCGAACTTGCGGGGGTCGTGGGCGATATTTCCAAGCGAATTACAAAAACAGGAAAGGAGATGTGGAACATCCGCATTGAGGACCGGACCGGCTCCATTGAAGCCGTTCTCTTCTCCTCCACGATTGATGAATCGCGTCAATTCCTGCAGAAAGACGTCCCCCTGCTCTTCAAGGGCCGCGTAGAACGCGATGATGAAAAACCCATGCCGAGGCTTCGCGTCGAGTCCGTGAAAGAGCTCAACGACGAGGCTGTGGAAGAGAAACTTGAGAAATCCCTGCATCTTCAGATGAATGAACTCACGGGATCGGACGGCGAGCAGGTCCTCAAACAAATTCAGACCATTCTCAAATGCCACAGAGGAAATCTGAGCGTATATTTTCACCTGCCCTCTCCGCGCAATCCTGGATCACAGACTGTGATCCGGGCGCACAACAGCTACAGCGTTCAGATGAACCGGGCCATGATTGACCAGCTCAAGCAGATGACGTGTGTGCGGGCGGTCTATCTTTCGGTGGGAAACCAGGTACGGCCGGTTTAACGTTATTCGCCGTCGATCTGAAAGCTGACCGACTCGGCCCGGCTGCCGCTGAGTTCAAGCGTATAGCTGCCCGCGCCCAGATGTTCAAATGCCAGAGACGCTTCGCCGCTCGACATGGTTCTTGAGGCTACAATCCGGCCTTCGCGGCGCAGGCTTGCGCGCAGCGCGCCGGGCGCGTCAATTTGCACAGCAAGAAGGACCTCTTTCTCAGATTCACGGATGATCTGGTAGCGCACGGGACTGCCGGCGCGTCCGATGTCCACTGCTGGCCGCCGCTCCAGGCCCGTCGAGCGTACGCCTTCGAGTAACGCCGGTTCGGCGAAAAAGCCGCGCACGGTGGAAACGAGAGTGCCGATTACATCGTCCGGCATCAGGCGGATTGTAATTTCGGGGGCCGTATTGGTCAGCACCTTGCGGGTGATTTCTGCGAGGACGTTCGGAACCGGCTCAAGTCTGTCCATGAGGTGTTCGGCGAGGAGGGCCTGAAACTCAGCGTCCCCGTTGCGTAACAAAGATTGGCGCACAAAGGCTTCTTCAATCTGGACTGCGTGCTGGGGGGGTAACCCCGAATCTTCGAACATCCTCACTCCTCGCAAGCTACATAATCTTGGACGGACATTTCCTGGTTCCTATTTCGCATCTGAGATTTTTTTTTGCATTTCTCTCAGTTTTTCAAAGGCCCGCATGATTGCCACGCTCACGCTCCCTTCCGGCATCCCCAGCAGATCGGCCGCTTCCCGGTAAGGCAGCCGCACGACGAAATGCCCCTTCTCTTTGCGGGCCAGAAGCTTCTCTCTCTGCTGCGTCTTCTTTGCGATCGCGTGGTCCAGCCGCTCCACCTCGTGGCGGCGCACGTTCATTGTATCTTCGTCAATCACCCTTTGACGACGCGCACGCAGATCCAGGATTGCGATGTAGAGAGACGTGATCTTGTCCGTGCGCTCCAGGTTCTCGATCTCTTTTTCGGCCAGGCCTTCCTTGATTTTGCGAATCCGCGCAGCCAGCTCCGCCTTCGACAGTCCGGAACGCTCGCAAACATGCGCGAGTTCCGCCGGATCCATCTCCAGATAGTAAACAAATACAAGCTTTACCAGACACCGGGTCTCAAGGGGCAGACCGCTCAGCCAGTCCTGAACCAGCGGGTCTTCTTCCGGCGCACCGTGATCGGCTGCGTCCATCAGCTGGGATGTGGGCTTTCTCTGAAAGCGCGTGATGCGCAGCCAGTCTATGACCAGATTGCGGAGCACAGAGTAGAACCAGGTGCGGAATGTGGAACGGCCGTGGAACGAGCGAAAGCGGTTTCCGTTTCTTAAGATCTCGAGCGCATACAGATAGAAGTCCGAAGCCGCATCCTCATCGAGATGGAACACCCGGAGCGGGAAATTGTAAATGTCCTTTGAGTAGGTTTCAAAAAACTCAAGGAGCGCCGGCTCTTCGCCGGCCGCGCAACGCTTCACGAGAGAAAGAATTGCCTCCTGCTCGGACGTAGTAGGAATGGACGTGTCCATCTGAACCCAGTCAGCAGGATGCCAATGAAAGCTCGACTCCTATTTTTTCTTTTTCTCATCTCGGCGGGCGCTTTTGCGCAGGAGATCCGCTTCTCCTGGCCTATGGACAAAGGGTATCCGGAGCTGCGGGGCCTGACGTCGACGTTCGGCGAATCCAGGGGCGATCATTTTCACAACGGCGTAGACATTTCGAGCGTGGGCGAAGCGGTCAAACCGGTGGCGCCGGGCAAAATCCTTTTCACGCGCTCCACGGAGGACGATCCCTTCGCGCCGCTGATCGGGCCTGGAAATTTCGTAATCGTCGATCACGGTAAGGGCTGGTGGACCGGCTACTACCACCTCGGCAAAATTACAAAGAATCTAAAGGGACCGGTAGACGGGAATTCAATCCTCGGAGTTACCGGAAATACAGGCCACAGCGTTGGAGGTCACCTGCA
>CAZUJO010000374.1:0-4155 GCA_964619995.1 uncultured Leptospiraceae bacterium | reverse complement strand
TCACAAGGCTGTGCACGTTTCGCCGGCCAAACAATCGCTTCACCGCCGACCAGAGCGCCGAAAGAGGAACCACAAACAAACGATAGAAAAAACCCGCCGATGGAAGCCGGCCCGCGATAAACCAGGCAACAAAGTTTGGAATGCCTGCGTCCTGTAAGACGAGGCCGTGAGGAAATCCGTCCGGGTAGTCTTTGAACCTGTGCTGCACAGCGCTCGTGATCACGGGTCCGTTGTTCAATGGATGTTCGCGGTCTGAAAACAAAACAGTTCCTTCGAGATCGCCGTTGCCGCACCATTTCTTTCCGAGCATGGCGCTGATGTTCGGCAGCTTGCCCTTTTTTTTCATGCGCAGCAAGAGCGCATTGGTTCCAATGCAGCCGGCGGAAACCACAACGTTCTCCGCGCGAAGGACCGTAACTTCCCGGGTCGCGGGGTTCGCATACGTTATCTGGTAGCCGCCGCCCTGGATCGGTTCGATCTCCTGCACCATTGCGTTCGTGCGAATTTCGGCGGCGCGTCCTTTCGGCCCGAGAAGCGACTGATTTCGCGCGCGAGCAATGTAGTTGAGGTCGAGCGTGTTCTTCGCATGCACGTTGCAGCCAAGATCGCATTCGCCGCATTTGATGCAGCTCGACTGGATCACTCCCTGTTTGTTCGGACTCTGCTGTCCCGGAAAGTCGCCCTGAAAGCGGATGGCAAGGTTTGGAAAAAGAAATTTGTGAGGTTCGATTGCATCGGCGTCGTCTTTTACCGCGTTCGATGCCTGCTGAAAGGCTTCTGTCTTCTGCGTATCGCGATAATATGGATTCGTTTCAAACGGATACGGCGATGCCTCAAGCATCTCGAGGCCTTTCGCATAGAACGGATCGAGCGTCTCGCGCGTGATGCCTCCGGGCCATGACTTAAAAAACGGCGCAGGCATCTGCATGAGCACATTCGCGTAAATCAGCGATCCGCCGCCGAGTCCGCTCGCACAGACCGAGAACGCGTCGCTTTTTGGATACGTGCGAAACTCCATAAAACCCAGGTATCCGTCATCTGGATCCCAGAACAGTTTTGATTTCATCTCATCCATTCTGCGCGGGAATTCATGCATGCCGTACTGCCTGCCCCGTTCGAGCAGACACACGCGATACCCCTTTTCCGCAAGACGGCAGGTCGTAACCGAACCGCCAAAACCCGAACCGATTACAATGACATCAAAATCAAATCCCACGGCCTGATTGGCGGACGCAGGCAGGGATCAGTCAATCGCTAAAAAGCTTTCGCCGCGCCGAAGCAGATGGTGGAACAGAGCAATTCCTTCTTTGACCGGATCAGCCGTCTTTCGCTGGCGAAGCACTTCGTTCATTTCAAGAACAATGAGGCCGTACATCCAGGACCACATGGTTCTCGCAATTGCGGGATAAACGCTGCGCGGATAGGGAATCGCGCCGCTCTGGATGCCGCGCCGTATAGTTTCGAGAAACACACGGTAGCTCGTAGGAAGGGATGGAAAGACCTGCCGGTAAAGACGGCCGCCGCCCATGTTGAACATAAGCTTGTGGAGCTGGCGGTTTTCCGCCGCGAAATTCCAGTACGCATGAGCGATGGCGTCGAGCTGCTCGTAAACGTCCTCGGATGATTCCTGCGCGCGGCGCAGATCGGAAGTAAGAGTTTTCTCGCCTTCGACGATCAGCTGCCGGATGATCTCTTCTTGATTTTCGAAATAAGCGTAGGGACTTGCAACGCTGCATCCCATATGCTTTGCGATATTCCGCATGCTCAGGCCTTCCACTCCCTCTTTCGAGAGAACGGCAACAGCCGCCTCGAGAATCTCGCGGCGGCTGATGGAGCCCCGCACGCGGCGGGGAAGGCGAAGAGGCCTGCGCTTCACTTGCGTCAGTCTCTCCGTGTTTCTCATCCTATCAAGACGAAAAGGCCGGTTCACCGGTCTCGACCGCGGCCCCTGCCGCGCCTTGAACGAGCGCAGGGTCCTTCTTGAAGCGAATGATTCCAAGGAAATTGAAAAGCCTGCAGACCTGGTAAGCCGGATCAATTTCAAACCAGCGCACTGCAAAGTTCGGCGATGTGCCGCGGCCGTGGTGATTGTTCTGGAAGAGCTCTCCAAGAACGACAAAGTCAATCGGCAGCGTGTTTCTCGAATTGTCTTTCGTCTTTGGGAAGTTGACGTATCCGTATTTGTGTCCGCCCCAGTTTACAATCGCGCCGTGAATCGGCCCCATGATCCAGTGCAGAGGAAGGAGGAAATACCAGCCCCACTGTCCCGCAGGAACAAAGGCAATGTAGAAAAATGCATACAGGGAACCAGCGGCAATGCGGAAGGCCCATGATTTTCCAAGGTTGTCGACGGCCGGCCATGAGGGAGTCGGAAGATCAAACTGCTTTGGCGTCTCGATGCGTGAGTATGCGTGATCGTCGTAATGGTGTTTGGTTTTCCACATCAGAGTAAAGACGTTCGATGCATGCATCGGGCTGTGCGGATCTTTTTCAGAGTCGCTGTAGGCATGGTGCATTCTGTGAAGAATGGCGTAGCCTCGCGGATTCAGGAACGAAGGTCCCTGCGCAATGATTGTAAAGAGATGCCAGAATCGCTCCCATCCTTTGCTCATGGTGAACATCTGGTGCGATGCATATCGGTTCAGGAAGAAGGTTTGCGCAAATGCGGATAAAACCCAGTGCGCCAGGAAAAAACTGATGATGATACTCATTTTGAGCCTCCCGTTCATTTCTAACAACGTTCATTAATGGAGTCTCCAAAACTAACGCTGTTAATTTCTGAAGCCATTCAATCTAATGCCGTTAGATATGTCAACCTCTTACTGCACTGAAAATTTGATTTTTTTGCTGAGCCGCCGGTGTGGCCAATCGTCGCTTGCCCGTGAACAATTCGTTCCCCAAAAGGATCACTTCCCGTGGCGTGACTCTCCCTAAAGGCTGGCCAAATTCATTCTTGACTATTCAGTGCTTAATGATCAAGTCTTGCATGGTTTTGAAGACTCGGCTCCCTATTGTCCTTCTCGCGATGGTTTTTCTGGATTGCGTCGGGCATGCGGGTAGCGGCCGCACGACGGGACTTGCAGCACTCCTCGGGGCCGTCGGTCTTGCGCCTCGGCTGTCAGAATCCGGCCTTCCCGCACCCACAAATGCGTCAACTTCCCCGACCATCACACTCAGATCCGCCGGAAACCCCGATATTCCGGCTGACGCGTTTTCCATAACGCCATCGTCGATAGCGATCCCCGATGACATTTCTGGCCAGTATATCCCAATCGGGAAGGTCTATGAGGTTCAAATTGATTATTCAAAGCTTGAGATCGAGGACGGTTCGCTTCAGCCGAACGCACACCTGGCCGTCACCGGACAACCGATTCAACTGAAATATGGTTATGATGCCGAGTCACTGGCGGATGCCGGGATGACAGAAGACATGGTCGCCTATTCATACGACGAAGTTTCAAGAAAATGGATCGCGACCGGGCGCACAATTGTGGATCCGAATACCCAAACGGTTACGGTCTTTACGACACATCTCAGCCCGTTCGTTCTGACTGCTGCGCCGGCAACGAGTGGAACCGCCGTTGCGGATCCGCCGGCCTGCATTAGCGCAGATTTTCCGCCGGGCAGCGTAACGAGCAGCGTGGGGGGCTGGACGCCGCAATTTGCTGTGATTGGAGCGAACTTTACCTACCTGCAGGATAGAACTTACATTTTGAATAGCCCGACGGACGTACAGAATCTCGGCTTTGAAGGTGCACTGGCAATTGCAACTTGCAACGGCGGCGGTGGGGGACCTGTTAATTGCGGCCCGCAGAACAAGCATAAGAGATTCTCCGGGACCGCGTATCTGCAATTCACGGCCCACACAAATATTGATGTCTACCTAATGTACGACGTTCGACAGGGTGTCGATTACGGAACCGGTATCAATGACAACTCGCAAGACCCACCCTGGATTGCCGCGGCCGGATTTGCGGCTCTACCCGGCGTATTCCTGCAAACGACCGACTCTGTCGGTGAGTACAAGGTCTATAGGAAATCTTATGCGCAGGGACAGATCGTAACGTTAGACGGCAACCGAAATGGACTGCTCACACCAACGGGAACCGGGGCCGACACTAATTACTTTGTTGTCATTAAGAGGCAGGGTGTGGC
>CAZUJO010000373.1:0-4166 GCA_964619995.1 uncultured Leptospiraceae bacterium | reverse complement strand
GTTCAAATACGCGGTCCCGCATGCCTTCGTCAATCCCCGGTCCGGAATCTTCCACGCGCAGCATCGCAAATTTCCTTCCGGCCTGGGTATGAAGCGCGGTTGAAACCACAATTCTCCCGGGCTCCGGATCCTGCCTGGATGCAATCGCTTCAATTCCGTTCTTCACCAGGTTGTTGATCATGCCGACGATCATATTCTTGTCGAGCGCGATATCCGGCAGATTCCCGGCCAGCCGCACTTCCATCTTCACGTCCGGAACGCTCTGGTAGAGGCTTGCCGTTTCTCCAACAATCGCATCGAGCGACTGCGGGACCGGCCGCGGCTCCGGCATGCGCGCGAAATCCGCAAATTCCTCCACCATGGTTTTCAGAATCTGAACCTGCTCGCGGATCGTGCGCGCCCCGCTTGAAACGATCTGCTGGAAATCGCCCTTGTCAGGACGCTCGAGACGCCGAATCATGCGGTCCGCGGAGAGCTGGATCGGTGTGAGCGGATTTTTGATTTCATGCGCGAGACGTTTCGCAACTTCCTGCCATGCTGCCACGCGCTGGCTGTGCAAAAGTCTCGTGCGCAGACTCTGCAGTTCGCCGGTCATCTGATTGAAGCTGTCGATCAGAATCCCGAGCTCACCTTCGGCTTCCATTTCAATGCGAGTATCGAGCCTGCCGTCGGTCACTTCGCGCGTCGCCGCGGCAATTGTGACAATCGGCGTCGAGATCTGGCTTGCGATCCACACGGAGCCGATGAGCGCTGCTGCAACCATGAAGAGGAAGATGAGTCCCAGCCCCATGCGGATGCGCGAAGGGATTCGCTCCTTCCATTGCACAGCATCGTCGAGCGTCTTTCGCACGCGGTCGATCTTGCGGATTCCCGGTTTGTACTCCGGGTGCTGCTCGGCCACCTTCGTTTCCCGGATAATCCGCTGCGCCTGGTCAATGGCATCGCGCACATCCACCTCGAAGAAGGCCCCTACCAGGTGCTCAGCAACGTTAGACGAAATCAAGAAGATCGGTATGGAGGGAATGATCGCAACAAGCATGAAGGCTACGCTCAACCGGTAGCGAAGCGAAGTGCGCAGCGTACCCGTGATCCGGATGCGTCTGTTTCGATAGTAGTAATGCGCAAGCAGGTTGATGGTGCCGAGCGGGACAAAGACCATCAGGTAGTAGAGAATGCGGTCAACCGCGTCAGCGTTTTCGCCGACAAGAAGCAGCTCGGCAAGCCCGATGCTGAGAATCACGATGAAGATGAGGAAATAGATGTCGCGAAGATAGATTCGCCGCTCTTCTGTCTGCCAGGGAGTCGGGGTCATGCCGTTTCGCCGGACAGTACGCGGGACAGAACATCGGCCGCAGCGGATTCATCCGGGCCTTCAACCTGAAGCGTCACGTCTGTGCCCGCAGTCAGAGCGAGCATCAGAATCCCCATGATGCTCTTGCCGTTCACGGTAGTCTCACCGGCTGTAAGCATCACTTCGCTTTTGAACTTCGCGGCTTCGCGCACAAACACGGCGGCCGGCCGCGTATGCATTCCTTCTTTACTCTGAACTGTGATGCTTCGGGTTTCCATGTGACCTGATTACGAATTGGAATATTTCTTCTTCTCCATCTGTTCTTTGAGCCGTTCCGAAAGCACGCGGGCGGCATGATATCCCATTTTTTTCGAGCGATGATTCATTGCGGCGGTTTCGATCAAGACGGGAATGTTTCGTCCCGGGCGCACAGGCACGGTGATCCGCGGCACAGGAACGCCCAGAATCTCTACCATCTCATCGTCCAGGCCCAGGCGCTCGTATTCTTTGTCCGCGTTCCAGTCTTCCAGATGCAGAACGAGTTCAATACGCTTGCGTCCCCGAATCGCGCCGACTCCGAACAAATCTTTCACGTTGATGATGCCGAGACCGCGAATCTCCATGTGATATTGAAGAAGCTCGCTTGCCTGACCGTACAGATCCGAACCTTCCACGCATCGCACGTGAACGGCGTCGTCCGCCACAAGGCGGTGACCGCGCTCCACCAGTTCGAGGGCCGTCTCTGATTTACCGATTCCGCTTGCGCCCATGAGAAGAATCCCCACGCCGAAAACCTCAACCAGCACACCATGCACAGACGTCGAAGGAGCGAGCTCTTCAATCATGAAGTGAGTGAACTGCATGATGAAGCTGTGCGTGCTCTGACGCGTCACGAAGACGGGAATTGAGTTTTTTTCCGACATCTCGAGGAAGCATGGCGGAGGCGGATTGCCGTGAGTCAGAACAACACCCGGCAGCTGAAAGCGAAAGAAGTTCTTTGCGATCTCCATCTGCCCTTCATCGCCGCACTCTTCGATGTAGGCGTATTCGCCTTTGCCGAATACCTGGATGCGGTCGTCTGCAAAGTTCTTGTAAAATCCGGCCAGGGCAAGTCCCGGCCGGTTGATATCGAAACTGGAAATGGTACGGCTGAGTCCGGCCCGGCCGGAAACGACCTCAAGTTCGAGGCCGCTTTCAGCCTCAGCAAGCGATGCTACCGGTATCTGCTTCAAATCGGAATCAGCCCCGTTCGCCCCTGTGCGAAGCGCCCAGGTGCTTCTCTTTGTGTTTGCGAATCTGCTTTCCGAGCTTGTCTTCGAGAGCGTCGATGATGCCGTACATGTCTTCGCCCTGTTCCTGCGCAATGAACTGAACACCGTCTCCGTTCAGGGTAAATTCTACAGAATGATTGATCTTCGTCTCAACGCGAAAACGCACGACGGCCGAATGAAACGCGTTGAAATGCGCGGCCAGTTTCTCGATTTTCTTTTTCGCATAGTCTTTGAGGCCGTCTGAGCTCTCAAGGTGGTGAAAGTGATAGGTGATTTCCATGTTTGCTCCTTCAGTTCCGCGTTCTCTCGGCGGACTGATTTTTTTGTTTTAGGCCCTGCAGTTTCTTTCTGCGATCTGCGGGCAAAATACGCAAGACCTTCCTGTATTTGGCCACAGTCCGCCTTGCGATTTCCACGCCCTCCTTTTTTAGAATCTGCACGATGTCCTGATCGGACAGCGGCTCAGTCTCCTCAGCCACGAGCCGGGCGATCCGGTCTTTGATGTTACGGGCCGAGTGATCGTCCCCCCCCTCCGAATTGCGCAGCGAACTTGAGAAGAAATGCTTGAGTTCAAAGATACCCCAGCGGGTCTGTACATACTTGTTGGTTGTGATCCGCGAAACCGTGGACTCGTGCAGCTCCACGTCGCCGGCGATCTCGCGGAGCGTCAGAGGCCTCAGGTGGCCCGGGCCCTGCTCAAAAAAGACCTTCTGGTGGCGAATGATGGAGCGCATCACCTGGATCATCGTTTCGCGTCTTTGTTTGATGCTTTTGATGAGCCACGCCGCGGAGTTGAGGCGAGACTGAAGATATTCCCGGTCTTCACCCGAAACGCGGGTTTCCTTTCGCATCAGATTCTTGTATCGGTCATTGATTTTCAGTTCCGGAATCCACTCGTCCTGGACGAACACTTCGAACCGGCCGTCCACTTCCTGCACCGACATATCCGGCAGGATGTAGTCGTGGCGCGGCGGAGAAAAGAGAGTGCCGGGATACGGTTCAAGCCCGCGGATCACTTTCAGCGCGCGGTCAATTTCAGATTCCGTGAATCCTGCCTTCTCAATCTTCTTGAAGTCAAGCTTCTCCAGGCTGTCAAAATGATCGCGAAGCAGGACGACTGCTGTGCCCTCGCCCGGAAACAGAATTTCGAGCTGACTCGTCAAACATTCCGGTATACTGCGTGCGCCGCATCCGACGGGATCGCACCTGCGAATGTGTTCCAGAGCGCGTTTCGCGCGCGCGAGCGGCAGGCCGGTGGCCTGGGCCAGTTCCTCCAGGCTCTGCGTGAGGTAACCTTTTTCATCGATGCTCGATACAATGATTTCAGCGGCTTCGAGCTCCTGGTCCGACAGGTTGAGGAGCCGGATCTGCCACATCAGGTGATCGGCTAACGTTTCTTCGGTGCGCACCTGATTCTGGAGAAATTGATGTTTTTTTTCCGACCGCTCGGCCCCGGAAACGCTTCCTTCCGCAGGCGCATAGTCCTCACGAATCGGAAGCTCAGGAAAGCTCTCCGCAACGTCTTCGTCCGCGCCTTCGGGCTTCTCGCGCTCGGGCGGGGCTTCGACATCACCCGGCATTTCCGGTTTGTCAAAATCCTCTGC
>CAZUJO010000372.1:1675-4168 GCA_964619995.1 uncultured Leptospiraceae bacterium | reverse complement strand
CTCATGTAAAACAAAATCCGGACGGATGCGTAGATGATGCACATGATGCACGGCAGAGAAAGCGTCTGGAATCTGGTTGCCTTCCACCAGATGTTCCTTCATTTCAAGCAGATCGCGAAGGACATAAGAGATCCACGCATTGTGGAGCGTCCGGTCCGTGCTGCTTGCTTCCTCCAGCCATTCTTCGTATGCCAGTTTCGCATTGGCCCACTGGTCTGGCAGAAGCTCTTCCAGCCCGTTGGGAAACACTTCCGTCATGAGATTCAGGGACAGAAACGGTCCCGAATGCTCTACAAGACTCATCCATTCCTGGTGGTGCCGTGCTATGCTCATATCAATGATCCAGATTCTGAGGCACAAGAATTGTGATGGCTACCGGGAACACGCGGGGCACTGGATTCTTGAAGCGCCTCTGGATCTTCTTTTTCTCCGCGGCAATTTCATCCGGAATCTCCTTCACGCGTTTTTGCAGATGTTCGCGGTCGCGCTTGTATTGCTTCTTTTCCATTTCTTCGAAATTCAGCTCAAACTGCGGATCTTCTCCTTTCAGTTCTTTTTCAATGCGCTGCTTCAGCTCATTGAGAATGGCCTCAATGTCTTTCATCTCGCGCTCTTTTCTCTGTGTAAGCTCTGCCTGCAAATTCTCTGTCCGCTCCTTGACGCGCGCCTCCATGGCCTTCTCAAGTCCGGCCGTGATTTTGGGCCAGAGAGCCGCAATCTCCTTCTGGCGTTTGGCAGATGCTTCCTCTGACGACTCAATGGCGTCTAACTCCGAAAGCTCTTTCTGCGTCTTGATTCTCTGGAATGCGCCTGTTTCCAGGTATCCGCCACAGACAACCAGCTCTTCATGCAGGCGTTCCTGATCGTTGCCAAGGATTACAAGCCGCGCATGCAACAGCACAGCGACTCCCTTCGCAGTTCCGCGCGGCACAACTTTGCACACAATGCGATGCACTTTCTTCTCCTGGTATGCAGACCAGATTTCAGATCGAAGCAGGTTTGCACTCAGGCGCACCAGCGGATGATTCAAGTGAGCAAGCACAACATCGTCACGGCCGGCGGCCACATCCGGGTCAAACGTCACCGGACGAACATGGTGTGTATGGGGATGTGCCAGTCCGTCCAGGGCGCGTGACCAGCTACCCGAAAGATCCGGCAAGTAGAAAAGGTCATGCGATTTTCCAGGCGCCGCGCGCAGTGCAGGCTTTCCTGCAAGCTGAAGGCCGGCTGCAACAACTGCCTTGATCTGCTCTGGCTTTGCATGGAGGGCAAGGCGAGTTTCTTCGATCTGTGCTCTGAACTCGCCCAGTTGCTCTTTCAAGTCTCTTTCCCATTTGAAGAGCTTGCGAATGGCAGAACCGTCTTCTTCCGCACCGCTCGTGTCCAGTCTGCGGCTCTTGCCAAGCATTGCTTCAGAAACCTGGCGGGCAATCACCGGACCCACCTTGCCCAGGTCCTCACGGATGGTTTCAACTTTCTTTGCCGCGCGAAACAGGAACTCCAGATCTGCGGCAAGGTCACTGCCTTTCTCCGTGCCATGCGCGATCTTGTCGTATCCGGCGCACACAAAGTGATACACGGCCACTTCGCTTGCTTTTTGCCCGTGTCTGTCCAGACGCCCGTTTCTCTGCTCCAGGCGATTTGGATTCCACGGAATCTCATAGTGAATGATTCGCGAGCAATGATTCTGTAGATCAATGCCCTCCGAAGCAGCGTCCGTTGCCAGAAGGATGCGCACGTCCGACTCGCGAGGATCTGCCTGGAAGGCAGCCTTCACAGCTTCGCGCTCTTCTGTATCCATGCCGCCGAAAAGCGTCAGAAGCCTGCCGCCCTTGCTCAGGCCCGCCTGGGAAAATAGATCGATGAGGTATTTCTGCGTGTCCCTGTACTCTGTGAAAATGAGCAATCTGCGATCTGTCCATTGGCCCTTGTCCATGAGCTCATGTTGAATCCAGGCCAGCAGTTTCTTTGCCTTTGAGTCAGCGCGGGCAGAACTGTCCGCCGCATATTTCTGCAAGGACTTCAGGAGCTTGCTTTCTTCTGCGCTGGGCTCTCTGAAGTAGCCCGCCGCAAATTCCAGCGCTTCCTGTGTGGACTCTTCGAACTCTGAATCGTCCCCGAAGTCTTCATCCAGTCGATCCAGGTGCTTCTGCAGAATGCTGACCGCAGCAGGTGCAGGCCTCCGCACGGAAGACCTGCGTTTGCCCGTGGACTGCATATGCTTTTCCAGTGTGGACGCAAATGCAGAAGGCGAAGAAAAGAAACGTTTCTTTAGAAGCTTCAGCACAAACTCGGTAGCCGTTCTCTCGGCCGGCGAATCCATTCCGGCTTTTCGGAGCACTGCATAGTCCCGCAAATCGGCATGCGCTTTCTGCTCGGCTTCCGTGTAGTCAATCTCCAGTGGATACAGCGCGCGCCCGGGAAAACGCGCCTGTCCAGTCACGGGGTCCACTAGCTCCGTCTTCAGTCTGCGCACCATGATGGATCTGATTT
>CAZUJO010000372.1:0-1660 GCA_964619995.1 uncultured Leptospiraceae bacterium | reverse complement strand
GTTCGATTTCAATGCCGCGCGCAAAACGCTGATCGTCAAGAAGCTCAAGCAAGGCAGTGAAGCTCTCCGAGTATCCATTGTGCGGTGTGGCCGTGAGAAACAGCTTGTGTTCAAAGTGGGGAACAATGGTGCGAATGGCGCTCGTTCTCTGCGAATCCACGGCATAGTTTCCAGAACCCGGCGGCGCTACGTTATGGGCTTCGTCTACGATAAGAAGATCGAATCTTCGGGGGAACGTGTCTTCTCCGGGAGCGGGTACTACTTCCTGGAAAAGGCGCAACGGTCTGTCCCGCTTCAGGTAGTCCATGGACGTAATCAGGCGAGGAAAATGAGTCCAGGGGTTTACGTGAAGTCCTCGCTTCCGGCGGAGTTCTTTCATGAGAAGCGAGTCCACAATGCGAAAGTCCAGACCGAACTTATCGCGCATCTGCTCATGCCATTGCACTTGCAGCGAAGACGGGCATACAATCACAATGCGGCGAATCCGGTGACGCAGAAGCAGCTCAAACGCTACAAGGCCGGCCTCAATTGTTTTCCCAAGGCCCACATCATCTGCAATGAGCAGATTCACGCGCGGCATCTGAAGCGCGCGCACCAGCGGCTCAAGCTGATAATCTTCTACGTCAATGGCGGCGCGAAAGGGCGCCTGCAATTCCCTCGTCTTTCCCGCGGCAATCACTCCCCATCTCACCGCATTCATGAATGCGTCAAAGCGCTCCGGCGAATCAAAGCCCGTCATTTCCGGCAGTGTTCCGCGCTCAAACACCCTCGCGCCCGGCTCGATTTCCCAGATGACGCTCAGCTCTTCGCCAAGGCCGTCGTCTTCGATGCTTGTGAGGTTTACCAGATGTTGCTTTGCGCCCGCGAAACCATCGTCCGTTGCCGATTCCGTTACGTCCACCACCGCATAACGGCGATTACGCACCTGGACGAGCTGGCCTTGTTCAGGAAGCATGGGATGGGAGTCCAAATCGGAGGCAAAATCGAGCAAGCAAAAAGCTGGGATGGCGCGTAGGGGGAGTATGGCACGGAACTGTGACAGATGGAGGACCTGGGCTTCGCTTGACGAATAATCCGCTCTCGGTGGTATATAGGCTATGGGCACATACTCGTTTCGGGTCGACTCCCGCCTGCATCATGTGAGCACGCTTGTGCAACGTTCCTATCGCGGCTTGAGTTCCTCATCCGGGCAGCGCACTGTGCGCCTTTGTGATTTGATGCCAGATGGCATGTCATCTGACGAAAAAGCGCGGCGCCACGTCAGACCCATTCTGGACTACTTCGGGTTTACCGAACGGGGAACGAAGTTGAAGTTGAGACGTCCGTCAGCCAAGCGACTGGTTCGTCGATGGCGCGTACTGCATCTGGTTTTCTGGCGGATGACGTCCCTCTGGTATCCGGACCAAACGGATCTCTCGCGAACCAAGAAGGAGATTGAGGAACTTCTCAGCGAGTTTGGTTATTCCCCTGACCTCTACCCGGGGATCAAAGCCTGCCTTCATTTCGCCGGGTTCACTCAAGGCGTAGTAGGCTCCGGCGGATTCAGATTGCTCCATCCTGTGGACCTGGCGCCAGACCTCCTGCAGAGGAGAGACACGACATATCGATTTCTGCAGTCCGCGCAGGAGATCACTTCAGAGTATGACCTGTACAACCCGGA
>CAZUJO010000371.1:0-4188 GCA_964619995.1 uncultured Leptospiraceae bacterium | reverse complement strand
TACGAGACCTACGAACGTGTTCTCGGGAACGCCACGTCTCTGATGGATCAACCCGCGCTCATCCGCATGGGTATTATTCTTTACCAGCAAAATCGCCTGACGGAAGCGCTGACTCGTTTTCACCGCGCTGCGGAGAACTATCCGGACGGCGCCTACACGTCACGCGCTCTTGAATGGAAGCGCGAAACAGAGGCGCAGATCCGCGAGCATGACTTCCTGAAGAACTACGACGAGCGGAAACCGGAAGACCCGAAGAATCCTCAGCCCGTTCCGCCGCGCCAGGGAAACAGTGACCGCGCCCGCGAAGATGAGATTTCGCACCTTCGCTCTGAATCGTCTGAGCCTGTGTCCGTAGCATCCGTGCCGGCAGCTTTGAGCGCCGCCGCTTCCGGCGCAAATGCGCCTCCGGCGTCCGACGAAATGATCATCGAAGTGGACGGCCGTCAGATCAAGCTGGCGTCGGAACAGAAACCTTGAGAAGATCGTAGATAAAGCGGGGAAAATCAGAGATATTGCGAACGCTGTCTCTGATGCGCTCTGCCCCATTGCCGTACGCGATGGCTGGCACAGGATTCGATGTGTGGCTTTTTGTGGAAAGGTCTTCGAGATTCCCGTGATCTGAAGTTGCGAGAAACAAATCTTCCGGTCTGAGATTCGCGCACAAACCTTCGAGAAACGATTCCAGCACGGTGATCACCCATTCGGCTTCTTCAAACGACTGGTTGTGTCCGGCCTTGTCCGATAAAAAAAATTCATAAATCAATAGATCATAATCGCGCAAGAGAACAGCAGCATCGCGGCCGACTTCTGCGGGATCGCGCACAGGAAATCTCTCCTTCAGATGGGGGAAGAAGCGGTGCATCATCTCATGCGTGATGTCCATATACAGCGCTTTGCCGTTGGCCAGGTCATCGAGATTTTTCAGGGGCTGACCCGATGCATTGTGAACGTGCGTGGATGCACCGGTGAGTCGGGGTTTTGCGCGAATGCGTTCGACGTAAGCGTCGCTGAATGCATTGGCGAGCCCGGCTTTCAGGCCGCGGTCGTGCAGAACTTTGATGATCGAGTGATCCTGAATGACCCGGATCAAAGTCGGACCGGGAAAACCCGTCATGTGCCGGCCCATCACAGCCGGTCCGTTCACGCCCGTCCACAGGGCCGTCTGCCCGGTAGCGCTCTGCGGCAGGCCAGGCAGACCCAGCGCCGCATCGACCGGATAGATTACGGTCCCCGGGGGGACCGGACCTGTTTTCCCTCCCAGCGGGGCCAGAAAAGAGCGGGCATAGCGAGTGAACGGGTTGGTCTCTGGATCGGCAGGTCCAAAACCGATGCCGTCGATGAACATGTAGAAGATCGACATGCATCGTCAACTTACGTCCCGCTTCTTCCATTGACCACCGAATTTGATTTACTTACAGCAGGCCCTGGATATGCTTTTCCTGTGACTGAGCTCCTCGAACCGGGACCCGAGTTCTGGAAGGACTTTCCTTACCGCCGTCGCAGCGTCCGCGCCGTGCCGCCACCGATTCGCGACCGAATCTTCAACTCAGAGCTGAAGACTCTGGCGGACTCCGTTCGTGCCCACGGGCAGGAGTCTGATCCGCAGGTTTCCGCTTATCGCCTGAGCGCCGATGTCTATTCTCTAACCCCGGAAGCGGATTTCTGGGAAACCAGCATGAAGCTGCTTTCGACGGCAGCCCTGACAGAAGCGAGTTTTCAGGATGCGCTCACTCTGCTCCGCGAGAAAACCCGGGCCGGAGCTGCGGCTCTGCTCATGCCCGATGAGCTCGAAGGCGTTTACCGCGTTTCCCTTCAGCAGGGAATGGACGATCTGACCGAGCGGAATTTCATCATAGGATTTCGAGACAATTTCCTGGACGAAGAGGCCGCGTGGCAGTCGCTGCTTTACACGGAGCAGCTCAAGCACAGCTTCCACTATCGCAAGCGCTTCTCGAATCAGTTCTTGTCCGATTTTCCTTTCGCTCTCTTCTACCACTTCCCGACCCTGGATACATCCTGCTTCTGCGCCTGCTTCTATCCGTCGGGCGAAGCGGCAGAAAGCGTGGATCACGAGTGGGTCCTTGCCTTTCTGAATTCGATCTATCCGCCTGTCTTAAAGTTTTCGCATGCGAAGCTGAATCCGGAAAGCGCCGGAGAAGATCCAACTCTGAAATTCATGAAGCTTGTAAAACGATTCAGCCATACAGGCAAGGATCGCTTCTTCGTAACGCACATGATTCTTTCCGATGCTTCGGCCCTGGCGCAGGATCACCCGTTCCTGGGAAGATTTCAGGAATTCTGCGGGTCGCACAACATTGCCGACCGCGTTGTGATTCTGTCACCCTTTCATGTCTTGCTCCTGCACTCCGCGGAGAACGCAGACGCGCCGCGGTATTTGCTCCAGAACCTGGCGCTTGAATGGGGAATGAAAGCTGAGTTTCGCACAACTGAGTATCCGGCGGAAGAATCCAATCTATTTAACTTGATGCTGGGTTGATGAAGCGCCCGGCCGGGTTTCCGCAAATTTGCCTGTTTGTCCTCTGGGTGGTTCTCTCCGGGCCGGCAGCGCTCCATGCACGACCCGATGGCCGGGCCGATCTCGACCAGGGCATCGCACTCTCAAAGAAAGGTCAGTGGAAGGAAGCGAGAGATCATTTCTCACGCGTCGCCATTTCTGAGCCCTATAATGAAGAAGCTTCGTTCTGGCTCGCGCGAAGCTTGATTCACCTGCACGCAGACCGCAAGGATTTGCTCGAGGCGCGTCGCCGCCTCGAGAAATGCGTGAATGAACTCGAACAGGTTTATGGCCCGGTCGCCACGGACGACCTGACGACCCGCAAACCTCCCGTTCCGGCTCTGGCGCTCCGGCTGTTTTATCTTGGCATGGCCCGCTGGGGTCTTGATGACCGGCCCGGCGCGCTCTCGGCATTCGCCCGAGCCCTGCGGGCGCAGCCGGATTTGCAGGTCGCCGCTCACAACCGCATCAGCGTTCTGCTGGAAATGGGCCGGGAAGGTGAGGCCAGCCTTGAGGCGACAGAATCCCTGAAATCCGGGCAAGAACCCGCGAAATAGTTGACTTTTGGCAGCCGACTGCCGTTATTGATAGCAGGATTAGCACTCGACATGGTAGAGTGCTAACGTTTGAGCATGACGGATTTGGTTACAGTCAGCATGGACGCCGGCGATGACATGACGCTGCGTCAAAAAGAGATTCTAAAGCTGGTGGTGGCCGGGTACGTACGCACTGAGCAGCCGATCTCAAGCGCGTACATCACGGAGAACTACCAGATTGGACTCTCCTCGGCCACGGTGCGGTCCATCTTCGCTGATCTCGAAGAGAAAGGGTATCTGTACTCGCCGCATCGAAGCGCGGGACGAATCCCAACCGAAAAGGGCTACCGCCTGTTTGCCGGCGAATTGCCGGAGCTCATCCAGCTTCCCGATGAAGAGCGCAAGCTCATTCAGGAAGAGTATCTGCGCCGCGAGTTTCAGATTCACGAAATCCTTGCTGCGACTTCGCGCATTCTCTCGATGCTCACTGATTTTGCGGGAGTCGTCGTGGCTCCTGAACCCGCGCAGACCGTTCTCAAACACATTGAACTGATTGATATGGGTCAGGACGAAATCCTGATCGTTCTGGTTACGAGATCCGGAACCGTATTCAACAAGTCCATGTACGTAGAGGACCGGATTCCGCCTGACGTGCTTCACCGCATTTCGAGATATCTGAACGACATGTTCAAGGGGCTCGACCTGCTTGAGATTCGCGAGAAACTTCGCGATGAAACTGAAGTCCGCAACGATCTCTATCAGTATTTCCCGGTCGTCGCCAGGTCGATCATTGCGAATTTCGATGCGGTCTCACAGTCCGACCTGATCTATACGGCCGGAGTGGAGAAGCTGATGGCACGGGTCGGCCGGCAGCGCGCCGATTCGCTGGAGATCCTCGGTTCTCTTTCAGAGCAGAACAATGCCATCCGAAATATTTTCGCGCGTTCCATCCCGATGGAAGACATACTCGTCAGCGTGGAAGGGGACCGCGATCCGCGGCTCGGCGGGCTTACGGTCATCACCGCAAGCTATAAGATGGGAGAAAAGCGAATCGGATCCATCGGCGTGGTCGGTCCGAACCGCATGGACTATGTTCGCGTCGTAAGTGTTGTGGAATACATTCGAAGACTGTTGTCC
>CAZUJO010000370.1:869-4191 GCA_964619995.1 uncultured Leptospiraceae bacterium | reverse complement strand
GATTTGAACCAACGACCCTCTGCTCCCAAAGCAGATGCGCTACCCCTGCGCTACATCCCGTGAGGACTATGGACGAGAATTTGCAAATTTCCCTGGAGTCCACAAAAAAAAGAATTTCTGCGTCCAACCGGGATTCCGCAGGGCCGATCTTTTTATAGAGATGTCCCCTTTCTGGTCTCGATTGAACTTCTTTTCGCGCGAAGAAGATGCCGTGGAAAGCCGCTTGAAGAGCGCTCCCATGTTCCGCGATATCTCCGACCGCGATCTAAAAGTGATCCGCGGAGTATGCCATCTGCGCGACTATGCAGCGGGCGAGCACATCTTCCGCGAAGGCGAGCCGGGCGTCGGTATGTACGTCATCCTGGACGGCCTCATTGACATCTACCGGAAGGACGGAAAACGCGCGAAGCATTTCGCCGACCTCGAAACCGGAGACTTCTTCGGCGAGCTCGCTCTCCTCGAGGAGCTGCCGCGCACGGCCTCGGCGGTTGCAAAGACGCATGCGCGCATCATTGGTTTCTTTCGCCCGGACCTCATGAGCATCGTGGAACGAAAACCGCGCCTCGGCGCGCGCATCATGCTGAATATGGCCATGTTGATTGGCCAGAGACTGATCCACGCAAACCAGGAACTGGAGCGGCTGGATTCCAGAATCAGCGAAAAGTCCGGCTCCCGCCTTCGCAAGAAGATCTGGCAGGATCAATGACATGGAAAAGCAGAACGAACCCGATTCGCTGGACCTGTCCGCGCGCATCGTGCAGATGCTTTTCATTGGACTGACCGTCTCGTTTCTGTTCATCACGCTGTACGGAGCAAAAGAAGTCAGCGTTCCGATCGCAATCGCCTTTCTCATCACACTGCTTCTGAATCCGTTCGTCGACTTTGTGGAAGGATTCGGCGCGCCGCGCATTCTTGCGACGGTCATTGTCTTCCTGCTGTTCATCGCTTCGCTCTATTTCCTGATCTACAACATTGTGCCGCTCGTGCAGGACCAGATTCAGGCGATCGTCAGCCGCTGGCCGGACATCCAGAAGAAGGCCAACGCATTTCTTTACCAGACGAACATTGCCCTCGCCGACAACCTCCCCCGATTCATCAAGGTGGAGCGGCTGCGGATGGACATGATCACAGCGTGGATTGAAGACTGGTCGAGAAGACAGGGCCAGGACATCAAAGAAAACGTCGGCGCCATCGTAACGAATTTGATCATCACCCCGATCATTACGTTCATCTTTCTGCTTCAGGGTGAAGAGATCTACCAGCGGATCATCCGCCTGGTGCCGAACCGTTATTTTGAGATGAGTCTGCTCGTCGTTCACCGCGTGAAACTGCAGATCACCGGTTACCTGCGCGGCCTTGCCGTTCAGCTCCTGATCAATGTGGGCATTTTCTCCATTGGATTCATGTGGATCGGCCTGGATTACGGATTCACAATGGGCGTCATTGCCGGTTCATTGAATTTCATTCCGTACGCCGGGCCCGTGATCGGAATCATTCCGGCATTGTTCATTGGCATTCAGCAGGGAAGCAACATCGTCATGCTCGTGCTCGTGGTCTTTGCGTGCGCGCATCTGTTTGACAACGTGTTCACGCAGCCGGTGATCCTTGCGCGCAGCGCAGAACTCCATCCCCTCATTGCAATCCTCGCGCTCATCACATGCGAACGTTTGTTCGGTGTTGTGGGCATGATCATCGCGATTCCTCTGGCTGGAATTCTTCTTGTAACCATCGAAGTGATGTACAATTCGCTCAGGTCATTTCGCATCATCTGATGCGGAAGCAAGAGAAGCCCGGTCCAACCGGCCCGCTGCAGATTCAGGTTCTTGTGCGGAACTGGGGAAGTTCCCGGAAAAGGAATTCCTTGTAGTCGTCGTGAACTTTGATGATATAATCGAGAGAAGAGCAGATACGCACAATGTTCTGAATGAAGACATAGCGCTCTTCGTCCTTGAACGAACCGTCCGGATTTCTTTGCGCGCGCAACAGCGCCTTGATCTTTGAAAGAAAAGCAGAGCGAACGTCGCGGTCATAGCCGCCTTTGCTGTAACGAAACGGAGACAATTCTTCAATGAATCCGCGCGCGTATCCGTAGAAGAACTCGGGGTCGCGCTCCAGGCGCTCGCGTTCGCGCGGAGAAAATGTGCTGATGTAGTTGTTGAGCAGCGTTAGAGCAGCCGCGCGTTCAATGTCGCCTGTTTTCTCTTTCGCCAGCCGATAGAAGTCCGACTTCAGGGACTCTGTGATGAAGAGGACCCATGTATCGACGCTGGTTTCAACCGTGTTCAGCGCCTCAAGTGTCAGCTCTTTCTGCACCATCGCACCAGGATATTTGCTTGTTGTTTTTCAATCAAAAAACAGGTCACGGCGAAGGCTCCGCATTTTTTTTGCGCTTTACCGGCCCGGCCCGGGGTGTTCAATTTGATTGTGAAACCTATCGTCAGCAAAGAAAGCCAAACTACCATTCATTCCATCCATGCCAGAGAGATTCTGGACTCCCGGGGCAACCCTACTGTCGAAGTCGACGTCGTTCTGGCCGATGGAACCCTCGGCCGCGCCGCCGTTCCCTCCGGCGCATCCACAGGCCAGTATGAAGCAGTCGAACTGCGCGACGGCGATGCTCGCCGCTACCTCGGCAAAGGCGTAACACGGGCCGTTGAAAACGTTCACAAGGAAATTGCGCCCGCTCTCAAAGGACGCGTGGTCTACGAACAGGCAGCGCTCGATCGCACGATGATTGATCTCGACGGGACGCCGAACAAAGGCCGGCTCGGCGCAAATGCGATTCTCGGCGTCTCACTTGCAATTGCGAAGGCCGCGGCAACCAGCCTCGGAATCCCCCTCTACCGCTATCTGGGAGGCCCTACAGCCAATCAAATCCCCGTTCCCATGATGAACATCGTCAACGGCGGCGCGCATGCGGACAACAACGCCGACTTCCAGGAATTCATGATCATCCCGCGTGAATTCGGATCGTTTCGCGAGGCGCTCCGCGCCGGAGCGGAAGTATTTCACGCGCTCAAAAAGGTCCTGCACGACAAAGGTCTTGCGACCTCCGTCGGCGACGAAGGTGGATTCGCGCCCATGGTCGCATCCAACCAGGAAGCCATCGATCTGATCATGATGGCCATTGAAAAGGCAGGCTACAAGCCCGGAGAGAATGTATTCATCGGACTCGACTGTGCTGCATCCGAATTCTGCAAAGACGGAAAGTATGTGCTCGAAGCCGAAGCGGAAAAAGAAAAGACCGCTGAAAAGCTGATCGAGTACTACAGCTCTCTGATTTCAAAGTATCCTCTGATTACGATTGAAGACGGACTCGACG
>CAZUJO010000370.1:0-859 GCA_964619995.1 uncultured Leptospiraceae bacterium | reverse complement strand
TAAAACGACTGTGCGGGCTGGAAGAAACTCACCGATGCTCTCGGCAAGATAGTTCAGCTCGTGGGCGACGACCTTCTCGTCACAAACACAGAAAAGCTTTCCCGCGCGATTCGCGAGGGCGTGGCGAACGCAATCCTGATCAAGGTCAACCAGATCGGAAGCCTGACGGAAACCCTGGCTGCTGTCGATATGGCGCGCCGTGCCGGCTACACAGCCATCATCAGCCACCGCTCCGGTGAAACCGAAGATGCGACCATCGCTCACATTGCAGTGGCAACCGGTGCCTCTCAGATCAAGACGGGCTCCCTCAGCAGAACCGACCGCGTTGCCAAATACAATGAGCTTCTCCGGATCGAAGAGCATCTGGAAAAAGCAGCCGTCTATCCGGGAAAAAAGGCCTTCTTCAGCCTCCCCGGACACGCCGTCTAAGGCTTTCGTTTCAGCCCCCTTCCGGGGCGGCCGATCTTATCTGCATGAGCAGATGGAAGATCCAGCTGGCCGCCCTGGCGGGTATGGCAATCACTACGCTTCTTTTGCACCTCTTCCTCTTCGGGGAAGCGGGCTACTTTACCAGACAGCAGCTGCAGGATCGCCTCCATGCGATCCGGGGGCAGATCGAGGACCTTGAGCGGGAAAACCAGACGCTCCAGGAAGAATACGCGCGCGCGGAAGACTCCCCGGGATCGCACCTGCAGAGCAGCGGCGCAACCATCCTCACCTTCGAAGCGCCCGCCGCCGCCGACCCTTCCCTCTTTTCTGCGAAAATGGAACGGACGCTGGCCGATCCAGAAACGATTTTCTTTCTTGTTATGGCAATGCTGACGGCATCGGGACTTGTATTACTGCGAATGCTGCCTGC
>CAZUJO010000369.1:0-4193 GCA_964619995.1 uncultured Leptospiraceae bacterium | reverse complement strand
TCGGCGCGCGGTTCACATCGCTTCGATTGCTGCCCTTATTCCCATGGTTCTCTGGTGGCAGGTTGCGGGCTTTTCACCCATATTTGCGGCGAAGCGGGGAATCGGGCTCGAACTGGGAGTGCTGCGCTACCTTGAACGGCCGGATACTCTCTGGTCGAGCCGGACGCTATTGTTCGCCTGGGTCGCCCTCGGCGGAGCAATCCTCTACCGTCTGGACCTCGTGAATCTGCGGGCTCGCGCGGGGGGAGTCCTCGTTTTGTGCGGAATTCTTCTGCCTCTTGCCGCAAGCTCTGAATACTGGGACAACTTTGCGAATGTGATGCGGTTGTTTCTTCCCGCAGCTGCGGGCTTTGTTCTGGCCGCGCGAAAAACAAGAGGACGCGTAGCGGTCGTCTATTTCGCGGCCTTTGTGCTCTTGATTTTGAGCCGCGAGTTCCGCGCGGCCTACGACGTTCAGATCTGGTAGGTCAGTGCCGCGAGCGGTCGTTTTAGCCGCGTTTCTCGGCTGGCTGCACGATCGGATTGACAGGACGATATTCGGGCACGATCGAAGACATCACAGCGTCAATGTCCTGACGGGATCCTCGATTCGCCGCTTCTTCGAGTTCATGCAGCTTCTCCAGCAGAGTCGGCAGATGCACGATGCGCGAGTTCGCGATGTGAATCTTCTCGTGGCGCGTCGGCTCGATTCCTTCCTCTGCAAGCAGCAGTTCCTCGTACAGTTTTTCGCCCGGACGAAGTCCGATGTAGTGAATCTGAATGTCCTGGTGAGGAATGAGGCCGGCAAAACGAATGAGGTCTTCGGCGAGGTCTTTGATCTTAACGGGCTCTCCCATATCCAGGAGAAAGATTTCGCCGCCCTGGCCCATCACTCCTGCCTGCACAACGAGGCCCGCCGCTTCCTGAATCGTCATGAAGTAGCGGATGATGTCGGGATGAGTGACGGTAACAGGTCCGCCCGCTTCAATCTGTTTTTGAAACAGCGGGATCACGGAACCGTTGGAGCCGAGAACATTCCCGAATCGGACCGTAATGAAGCGTGTATCTGTAACCCGCGCCAGGTTCTGAATATAGATTTCGGCGATCCGCTTCGTTGCGCCCATTACGTTCACGGGATTCACAGCCTTATCGGTTGAGATCATGACGAATCTTTCGACGCCTGCGTCCCGGGCGGCGTTTGCGACGTTGATTGTGCCGAGCACATTGTTCTTCACCGCTTCTTCGGGATGAAGTTCCATCATGGGCACATGTTTGTAAGCCGCGCAATGGAAGACCGTGTTGACTTCGTGAGTTCTGAAAACGTGCGCGAGATCCTCGAGACTGCGCACATCTCCGATGACCGCGTCGATGTGCACGCGGAGGTTTCTCTCCAGGCACAGTCGTCTCAGCTCATGATCAATTTCGTATAACGGCGTTTCTGCCGTTTCAAAAAGGACAATCGCGCCAGGCGAATAATTCAGGATCTGGCGGCACACTTCGCTGCCGATGGACCCTCCGGCGCCGGTAACCAGGATGACCTTGTTTTCGAGCGCTTTTCGAATGCCTTCTGTTTCGAGCGTTACGACATCGCGGCCGAGAAGATCCTCAAGGCTGATCTTGCGAACCGACTGACCGATGTTGCGGCGGCTCAGAAGTTCAGAAAGAGGAGGCAGGGTTTTGCAGGGAACGTGACGGGTTTCGCATGTACGGTAGATCTGACGGATTGCAGAGCCCGGGAGTTTGGCGCTGATGATGACTTCTTCCACGCGTCTGTCCGTAAGGACCCGGTCGAGTTCATCAATTCTGCCGAGGACGGGAAGCCCCTGAAGGTGAGCGCCCGTCTTTCCCGGGTCATCGTCCAGGTAGCCGACGGGCATGACCTGAAGGGAAGCGTTGGTCCTGAGGTCGGTGACCAGGCGGTTGGCTGTTTCTCCCGCCCCGATCAGCAGAGTTCTACGGCCGCCGCGCGCACGGCGGACGAAGTAGATATCCCGAAACAGGCGCCAGCTGAAGCTGCGAAAGCTCAACAGCAAGAACACAAGCAGCGAATCAAGAATCAGGACGCTCCTCGGAATTCCCTCGAGTCTATTGTAGAAGAGAAGTATTGCAAGAATCGACAGGGAAGACACTGCCGTGGTCTTCAGAATCAATACCAGGTCAGGGATCGACGCGTAGGCCCAGAGGCTCCGGTAGAGCCCCATCAAGATGAAGCAGAAGCCCCGTGTGGCCACAATCAGGCCGAGGATTGTAAGCGATTCTCTCGCGCCCGGGTAGGTGGGCCAGGTCAGCGGGTTGATGGAGTCAAAGCGAAGTGCGGTGGCGAAAAAGATCGAAGCCGCAGCGAGGGCCAGATCGAGCGGCAGAATGAAGAGGCGCCGGGGCAATCGGGATGGCAGCTTCATGCGCCACCTGTCAAACGAAGGAGTTTCATGCGTCACCTATCAGACGAAAAAAGCCGTCTCCTGTCTTACCCATCGGCCGTTTTCGTACGGCGTGGAATCAGGATTCTACTTTTTCCTCGATTTCCTTGAAGCCGGTGCTGTTGCGATGGCTGCGCTTCGCCTGGCTGCGGAGGGCTCTCTTGTGGCGTTTTTCTGCAATTTTCGTTCGAATGGAACGAGTATTCTTGAGCTTTTTCATTTTCCTGGATCGACGATTGGATTTTCTGGCTAGATTTCCGGGAAGAGCCGGGGGAACAAGCAATAATCTTCCATGCATACGCGTGTAGAAATTCGAACCGCCGCCCTGAAGGCCAATGTCGCAAGTTTTCGCCGCGCCTGCGGCACCGCCGTAATGGCCGTCCTGAAATCCAACGCATACGGTCACGGTCTCACACTCTGCGCGAAGGCGCTGAGCGGTCATGCTGACTGGTTCGGAGTCAATTCGATCTCTGAGGCGCTCGCAATTCGCGCCGTCGATGAGCGGACGCCGATTCTCGTCATGGGCATGAACGATGCGAGCGACTATTCGCTCCTGCGAGGCCTGCAGCGGCCGCCTGTTCTGGTTCTATCGACCGTCGATTCAATTCGCGAGTTGAACGATCGTCTCCCGTCGCATCCGTTTCATTTGAAGGTAGATACGGGCATGTCGCGCCTGGGGCTCCATGGCGCGGCTTTTGAACAGGTGATCGAGTTTCTTTCGCGTAACCCTGCGCTGCAATGGCAGGGGCTGATGACGCATTTTGCGAACGTCGAAGACGTCACCGATCAGACCTTTGCTCAGGAGCAGCTGCGTCGCTTTGATGATGCCGCCCGGCTTGCCGCGGCCGCCGCCGGTTCGCGGCGGCTGATGTACCACACGGCCGCAAGCGGCGCCGCAATGCTTCTGCCCGGCGCAAGGCGGGATTTGATTCGCGCCGGCATTTCGCTTTATGGGATGTGGCCTTCGCGCGAAACGCGGATTTCTGCCGCCTCTCTTTCAGCCCAGGGTAAGTTCGACTCTTCCTTCGCCCTTGAGCCCGCTCTTGAATGGAAGACTCAAATCGTTCACGTAAACGATGTGCCTGCCGGCCAGGCAATCGGGTACGGCTGCACGTACCGTCCGGTAACCAATACGCGCGTTGCCGTTCTGCCGGTCGGCTACAATGAAGGATATGACCGGCGCCTTTCCAACAAAGCGCATGCAATCATTGAGGGCCAGCGATCTCCTGTAATCGGACGCGTCTGCATGAATATGATCATGACCGATATTTCGCACATTCCTTCGGCGCATACGGGCAGTGATGCGATTCTGATCGGCAGGCAGGGCACAGAATCGGTTACGGCCGATGATCTCGCCGATTGGATGGGAACCATCAACTATGAAGTTACCACAAAAATCGAGCCCGGCATTCCCCGGATTGCCCTCACTGCATAGCCTCTGCGGCCCGAATAAATAAGCCCATCTGCCTGGGCCTTTTTTCTCAAATTAGATTGCATTTTCGGAGAACTGGCCGCTAGATGAAGCCAGCCATGAAATATCTAATCAGCGTTTTGACTCTCGTTGTTTTTGCAAGCTGCGGACACGGAAAAAAGAAAGGAGCCTTCCTCTGGGGATTTCTTCTCGGCGGCGCTCCGACCCAGTCCGCCCAGACAGAAACATCTACGGGCGGAAGCGCAACAACAACCAACAACGACCAGACCGGAAGTTCCGGATTCTCGTTTCAAACCACCAGCACAATCGGCGTGAATGTTACTGTGGCCGATGACAACGGTCCGGTTCAGGGCGCCGTGGTT
>CAZUJO010000368.1:0-4201 GCA_964619995.1 uncultured Leptospiraceae bacterium | reverse complement strand
GGATACGACCGTCCGTGGCCGGAAGAAAATCTTATGGATGAAGCAACGATCCGGCTTGTAGATGCGAAGTGGAAGGAAATGTTCGGCCAGGAACCGTTTCGAGTCGCGCGCCCATGATAGTCATCTGTGTCTGCAATTCCAAAGGCGGCGTGGGAAAGACCACGACTGCAGTTCACCTGGCCGATGTTCTCGCCGAAGACTACCGCACGCTCCTGATCGACGTCGATGTGCAGGCGAATGCAAGCTCCATATTTCTCGAAGATGCCGTCCCTCCTGAGCGCACCGTTTACGGAGCTCTCCGCGAAAAGCGTCCTATGGCTCAGCTCATTCACGGGACGCGAAGGTCACAGCTCGATGTGGTCCCGGCGACCGTGCATCTTGCCGAGCTCGAAGCACTTCTTTCCGGTGCGCTCGATGGATTCTTCCGTCTGTCAGAATCCCTGCGGATGCAGGAACTGCCTTACGAGTTTGTGATCATTGACTGCCCGCCGAACCTGGGCATGATCACTGTGAATGCGTTTGTGGCCGCCACGCACATTGTTGTGCCGCTCCAGACGGCGAAGTTCTCTGTGGACGGCCTTGCCGCGCTCATGAATACCATCAAGACCGTGCAGAGTCGATTCAACCCGAAGTTGAAAATTCTCGGCGGACTTCTGACGATGTACAATCCCAGGACTGCCATTACGCATGCGATGACAGAGCCGATCCAGGATTACATCCGCATCTTCGAAACGAAGATCTCGCGGCTCGTCGCCGTGGAAGAAGCATTTCTAATGAAGCAGACCGTGTTCGAATACGAACCAACGAGCCGGGTCGCCCAGGAATACCTGGCATTGAAAGAGGAGGTCCTCCGTGGGATCCAAGAAGGATAAGCTCGGTCAGGCAGCGCGCCGCCGCCTGGATGAAACGATGGGGCCGCCGCAAACGCCGCGCTCCAATATGGAAGAATTCGTGCGCGATATGAAACAGGACGCAGCCGCTTCCCCCTCCGCGCCCGCTCCCTCGTCGTCCGGGCCTGGCTCTCGCGAGCCGGAACCGAAAAGGGTTTCCCCGCGAAGCGAGGTGTCCGAAACTGGACGTAAGGAGACACCTCGCATGGACCTGAAGAAGTCTCGCAGAGATTCTATCTATACCATATCGAGTGATATCCGACTCGAAGACTACACCGACGGCGGCAGCAGCTCAGGCGGCGGAGGTCTTGCGGGAAAGGCGCGGCTGATTGCCGGCGCGGTTCTCTTTGTTCTGCTCGGACTCGGTGTCTACTATCTCGGAGGCTGGATCTTTGGTCCTCGCTACCACCTCGCCGTCGCATCCGAAGAGATCACGGCCGAAAACATTGAGGCGCTCGAGGGCAAAGACCCGAGTCTGAGCGCAGGATCCGACGTTCACATTCGCTTTCAATGGCCGGAAGAAAAACTGAAAGCGACCTATATCAAAGTTAAGGTCGACCGCGTAGAAGGCGGAAACACAGAAGAGCAGGCCGTGCTCGGACAGAAGCCGCCTCGCACTGCGAACTACGTCTATTTCAAAGGTCCGCTCGATCCCGGAAACTATCACGTACAGGTTATGGACGAATCGGGCAGCGTCATGAAGGACAAAGAGTTCAAGGTGCGCTGATGCGGCGCATTGCGCTTCCCGCGAATAAACTCTCCGTATTGCTCTTCGCTGTAGCGCTGGTTTCGTGCAAAGACGGGCTCGCGCGGCTGAAAGAGCCTCCCCGGCCTCCGGGCGTTCCCGAAGGGGCCGAGCGCGATCGGCGCTCCGGCGTCTGGGGTTATCAAACGGATCACGACTGGACTTTTTACTACGCCGACGGCAAGGTTTTCGCGTCGGGAGGCCTGCGTCTCGGATTGCGCCAGGGCGAATGGAATTTCTACAATGTGGACGGGAAGACGGTGCTTTCAACCGGCCGGTTCGTGAACGACTGGCGCGACGGCATCTGGAATTACAACGATGACCGCGGAACTGTATTTCTGACGATGACGTACGCCCAGGAGCCAAAGCGTGACTTTGTTTTTCTCGTTACGCACGATTATGGAAACGAGAACGGGCCCTACGTGCGCCACTATCCGGACGGGCGCATTGAAGAAGAGGGGTCCTTTCGCGCCGGATACTACGAGGGACCCATCACCCGGTATCATCCGAATGGCCGGATACTTTTGAAGGGGCAGTATCAAAAAGACCAGATGGTTGGCCGATGGCTGTATTACTATCCGGATGGGACTCTTCTTCGAGAGGAAAACTATGCTCAGGGGCTCCTGGAAGGGCCGTTTAAATCCTACTATCCGGACGGGCGGATCTACGTGGAAACCAGTTATAAAGCCGGTGCAAACGTCGGCCCGCAGACCATCCGCTAGAATCATTCGCATTCACCTTCCGGACACAGGAAGGATCTTTCGCGTCATCCTCATCGGGACGTTCCTTGTGCTTTTTGTGCTCGTGGGATGGAGTCTGTTTGGATCGGACGGAGGCGAGGGCGGCGGGATTGAATCGAATGCGGAGCCCGGCCGGCGCGCGCTCATGCTCAACGTACGCGAAAACATCGATCTGGTTCGGCGGCTTGAAGCGAACCAGCGTCAGATTCATGAAATCTTAAAAGACGAACCTGAATTCTTCGGTAAGTTCAAGAGCGACGCGGAACCTGCTTACGACTTCACGGTGCATCGCGCCCTGAGTGTCCTTCGTGCAAACGCGGATTACACAGGCATCTATTCCGGTTTCTTTCGCGAGATTCCTCACCGCTGGCCGCTTCGACTCGATCAGCTGCGACTCAATTCAGGCTACGGCACGCGGGGAGCTGTCTTCGGCTTCGGCCAGAGCGAGTTTCATCCGGGTTTCGATTTGAACGCCGGCTCAGGCACGCCGGTCCTTGCTTCCGCAGACGGAGTCGTAAAACTCGCGCTCGTGTCTTCGTACGGATATGGAAATCATGTTGTCATTCTGCATTCATCGGGATACGAGACGTTATACGGCCATCTGCGCTCGATTTCAGTCAAAAAGGGGCAGGAAGTCCGCGCCGGTCAGGAAATCGGAAGATCCGGAAGCACGGGAGCTTCGACGGGGCCGCACCTGCATTATGAAATCCGCATGGGCGCCAAAACTGTGAATCCCGGGAATTTCCTCGTCTTCTAACGTCAGGCGCTCAGCAGCTCTTCCGTCTTTTTCAAAACGTCATCGGCTGTGAGCTCTTTCATGCAGCGGAAGTGCCCGAGCGGACACACCTTGCCGCCGTGCGTGCCGCAGGGCCTGCAGGCCAGATCGATCTGCGCGATGCGCGAATTCTTCGTGATCGGCGCGTAGCCGAGAGCGGGCACGGTGGGACCAAAGATTGCAACCACGGGCGTTTTTGCAGCGCAGGCATAGTGAACTGGAGCCGAGTCGTTTGATACGAGAAGCCTCGAACGTTTCACGAGCGAGTAAAACCCGCGCAGGCTTGTTTCGCCGGCGGCCACCGCGACCCGATCCTGAACGAATCCGGGCTGAAAATCGCGCACGAATGCCATGACGGACTCGCAGATCGCAGCATCTCCGGGCGAGCCCACGAGAAGGATCTTGCATTTGTGCTTTCGCACGAGCTTTCCCGCAAGCTCTGCAAAACCGTACGGGGTCCAGCGCTTTGTAGGCCACACAGAAGAAGGCGCAAGCAGGATGGGGCGGTTCGCTTCGTATTTTCTGAGAATCGCCTCTGCTTCGCGCGCGCAGTCTGCGTCTTCTTCGAGAATCAGGTCGGTGGGAGATTTCAGCGCATCGGGCGCAATGCTGTCGGCAAGAAACGCCAGGAGACGGCGGATCTCGGGTTCTGCGGGATGACGCGTAAGTCTGTGATTGTACGCGAAGCGCGAAAATCCGGCGTCCACGTAGCCGTAGCGTTCCGGAATCCGTGACATTCTGGCGAGCAGGCCTGTGCGAAATGAAGAATGCGGAGAAAGCAGCACATCGAAATTGCGCGAGGCAAGTTCGGCTGCGAGTTTTTTGAGTCCGCCCATTCCGCCGTGGGATTTCTTCTTATCAAACGGAATGATTTCATCGAGCACGCGGAGGCCTTTGAGAACCTGGGCGGCATCCGGCTTAACAACTGCGGCCAGGTACGAGTCGGGAAAAAAACGCTTGAAGGCCGCGAACATCGGCGTTGTAAGTATTGCGTCGCCGAGAAAGGCGGTCTGAATGATGACTGCGCGCATTGCGAAATGGATCCCTTCGT
>CAZUJO010000367.1:0-4204 GCA_964619995.1 uncultured Leptospiraceae bacterium | reverse complement strand
CGGCGGACGTTCCACGGGCGATCTGATTGCGCTCTATGCCGTCCCGGGAATTCCGCTGGAACAGTGGAGCGTCGTAGAGTTGCCGCATAACGGTGAAGGAGGTAACTCCTATGCCACGAGCATTCATTCATTCGCGTCCGCGTTTGTAGCTCGTTCGGGCCAATACCACGTCGACGATCTGGCGTTCCAGCGCTCGGTTTTCCAGCAGCTCGGCGGCATTCTCGGCGATCCGAATGTAGACCGCGTATTTGACGCCATCGAAGCGCTCGGCCAAAAAGAATTTGCAGGCAAGGACTCCGCCTATCTCCAGCGCCTCGCAGAGGGAGACACAGCTCTTACGCGATTCTATGAAACTTACGTCGATGTCTATTCGCAGGAGAAGCCGGACCCGGTGACCGCCTGGGAAGCGTTTGTGCTTCGCGACCCGCAGATTGCGCCGGCCTGGCATCTGCTCTTCGGAGGCCTTCGCAAGACGGCAAATAAGAAGCGCACGGCTGAAGTCGCCTTTCGCATTTGTTCTCTGGATTACATGAATGACAACTACTGGGCTTTCGAAGCGGCAAAAATGCACGGCAGTACCTGCGGAATTGATGTAACGGACGAAGCACGCGAGTTTCTTTTTGAGGAGGACGTGACGTCGGAGGCCGCTCGCTATCTGGTCACAGAAGCAAGATCGGAGTACGAGACGAGTGCAATCTGGCCTGCCATCGAGCGCATGGCGGAAGAAGGTCTGGTCGGCGAGGTATGGCTCGAGTGCGCGCGCACCCTGGAATCGCAGAAGAAGCATCTGGACGCTTACTTTGCATATCACACTTCGAACCGCTTTTATTCGGGCGAAACGGAGGAGTCGAATCCTGAAACATCGGCCGGGGCTCTTCGCTGCGCGCAAGCTCTGGGCGATTCGAACGTAGTGCAGATCCTGGAAGCGCTTACGGCCGAACCCGAATCGTCCGAAGAAAGTGACGCGGACGATGAATGATAGGGCGGCACACCGAGGTGTCCTCGAAGAAGAAGACAGCGACTACCTGAGCCGAAACTGGCAGGCATCGGCGGAGGCATATCTCGAAGCGGCAAAATCGGGCGAAGACATCAGCGAAGACATCCCGATTCTCGCGCAGGCCTATCGCGATTGCTCGCAGGTTCCAACCCTTGAACCGCTGGCTGCGGCAATCGTGATCGATTGCGTCCGCCGCCGCGACGCAGCAGGTCTCGCTGATGTTGCCCAGAGCACGGCCTATCCCGAATATTTCCTGAAAGCCATGGAGCGCTGCGCCCTGCAGGGCATCGACGTCGGCCCGCACATTTCCTGGATGCTTCGTCACGCTGACTCAGGCTTTACGCTGTCGCGAATTCTCAACGCATGGATTCAGAATGGAAAGGGAAACCTGGCAGAAGTTTTGCGGACTCTTGCCAGTTCAGGCAGCGGTCAGAACTTTCTGCCGCGGTTTCTAAAAGATGCCGACTGGAAGGATTCTTCCGACGCGCTCGCGGAGCTGAAGCCTGTTCTTGGAGAAAGCAAGCGTCGCAAAGATATTCTCTCTTCCCTCGTGTGGGCGGCGCAGGCCGGAGCCTCTTTGTCGCCTATCGTTCCGGAGCTGCGGAAATGCCTCAATGATTCGGAACGCGAAACTGCGGAGGATGCCGCTTATTGTCTGGCCCTGCACCTGGCTCGCAGCGAGGCTCCTCTCGGGGAACTGATGCTCCATCAAGCGGCAGGTGTTCGGGCAAGAGCCTTCGCCGGCGCCGCCTTCGCACTGCGAGCAAAGTATTCCGAAGTCGTGTTCGACGAGCTCTTGCGCGGACTGGCTGATCCGGATGAATCGGTTCGCAGAAAGAGTCTGGAATATTTGAAATTATTCTGTAGTGCGGCTCCTCCGCTGTCCGACAGCCGCAGGAATCTGCTGCGCGAAGCATCTCGGAATCCGGAGGCCGCGCGAGAAGTACTTGAGTTTCTATTTTATTATGCAGAAGCGCAGAAGGACCGCAGGGCCGTTGATGCGTTCGCGCAATCGGTCCCGTCCCTCTCGTCTCTTCTCAGCCCGTGGACGCCGATCTGTCCCGTATGCGAATCCCTTCCGCGTAACAAGGAGTATTCGAACGAAAGCGATGTACCCCCCGCGTCAAAAAAGCTTATTGAACTTCCGCCGGAGCTCTCTGCGGGCGGCGGAATCTTGCTTCGCTGCCCTGAATGCGGCACCCTCTACCGGTACAGCGCTTCCGACGAAACGGAAGACATGGTACGATCGATTTCCATAGAACTGGAAAGGCTTTCGCCGTACGCGGCACAATCCAGGGCACGAGGAGATCTGCAGGAGCAAACGAAGCGTGAATTGCCCGGCATTCTCGAAAAGGCAGCGGCCAACCTCGATCACCCTGTGCGATGGCAACGGGCGGAAGCAGCCTGGATACTTGCAAGTCGCGCAATCGCAGAGAGGACCCCTGAGCTTCTTGACTCCCTTCGCATGCACGATGAGGCGGTTCGCCTTGAGGCTGCATCCTGTGCCAGTGATGCCGTGCGAAATCCTGAATTGGCCGGACTTCGTTCCGATCTCTGCAGTCTATTGCAGCGGATGCTCCCCGACCAATCCCAATTCGTTCGTAAGCTTGCATCAGGCGGGCTTGCTTATGCGTTTGCAGAAAGCGGCCGGATATCGGAGCTTCGGACTCTGCTGGTCAGCGAAGATGCGGTTGTCGTCAGCGCCGCTGCTTTCGAAACGTGGCTTGCGTTTTCGCGCGGCTCGCTTCGCGCGCCGGATCTGACGGACGCATTGCTCGATGGATGCTCGCATGCGGATGCCGACGTTAGGCGCTACTGCGGATATGCCCTGAAAGAAACCGGATTCCCGGCAGACGCAAGCGGACGCCGGGCAGTCGATGTCTGGACTCGCTTGCTGCACGATGAACGCACGGATCTTCGCGCGGATGCCGCCGATTCTCTGCGGTCTGCGGCTGAAGCAGGAGAGGACATTTCAGCGGCTCTCCCCCGCCTGATGGAACTCTTGAGCGATCCCGAGGTTGCCTGGCATGCAAACCAGACCATTCAGAAGGCAGTGCGGCAGGGAATGGACGGATCGAGCGTACTTCCCGCGCTCCAGGATCTGATTGTGAAAAACGAGAGCATGAGAGCTGAGTTGCTAGAAACGATTCGCACGCTTCAGGAAAGCGGAATCGATTTGTCACCGTGCGCGAAAGGGATCGCAGCGACGCTCGCATCCCCTGACTGCTCTTACTCGGCCTTGAATCTCCTCCAGTCGCTTCCGATCGAGAGCGCAAGTACAGTCAAAGAGGAATTGCGAACTGCGATGCACGGGAAGAACTTCGAATCATTTCACGAACAATGCTGTGCCCTGCTGACCCGGATTCTGATTTCGGAAAACCGAATGAGCGAAATCGAATCTCTGCTCCAGGATTCCCGGCAGATTCGAGGGGCCTGCACTTCCGCGCTGTCCCCTGCGGCCCTCGAGGAGCCTGAAAGGATCCTGCGGCTTGTCCCTTCGATTGCGCTCAATTTGAAAATCAATTCGGCATTCTTGCGTGAGGGAAGTATTTCCCTTCTCGAATCCCTGGCCGCCATATCACGAAATGCGCGCGAAGAAGTGATCCGCGCCCTGTCCGGCATTGACCTCCCGGCAGCTCACGATCTCAGGAAGCGCCTCGCAGAATCCGAATAGAAATCCCGCGCGAACGCTTGACCTTTCCTGAGGATTCACGAGGATCACTCCATGCGATTGTTCCTGATCCTGAGCCTGCTGCTTTCATCCCCTGCGATTCTGTTCGCCGACGACAAACCGGTCGCCGTCGTGGTTTCCGTGCAGGGAGATCGCGCTCACATACGGGGCAGCGAAACGCTGGATCTTGAAGTTTCGGATCTGATCCGCCCTGGCGAAGAGATTCAAACAGGCGCCGATGGAAAAGTGGCGGTTCAGGCATCCACGGGAGTCATTTTTCAAATCGGACCTGCGACCCGGGTCCGAATTCTCGATCTGATCCAGGGCCCGGGATCTTCGTCGAGCTCAATGACCGCCGAGCTGCAGACGGGCAGCATGGCCACAATTGTGGGGAAGACATCAGGAGCAAATAACGTCAGAATCCAGACTCCAACAGCAGCCGCCAGCGTCCGCGGCACGGAATTCCTGGTCGAAGCGGAGGAAGAAGAGACGAGCGTTTCGGTAAACGAGGGCGAAGTCGAGGTAGAGGACAAAGG
>CAZUJO010000366.1:0-4213 GCA_964619995.1 uncultured Leptospiraceae bacterium | reverse complement strand
GTATTCATGTCCACGACACGTTAGGCGGAGAGACAGGTACAAAAAGATACGATTTCCAGGCATTCAAGGGAGAAGTGCTCGACGCCACGCGTGTATTCCCGGATGGAACCGAAGAGCCCGTGCGCGGGGTTGATTTTGTAGGAACGCCGCTCTCCTCTCTCGATTCCGTTGTATGCATGGGAGACGATCCAGTCCTCGATAACAGCTACTGCGGAGCAGAATCCGGAGTGGTCCCTGTTTCGACTGTGTCTCCATCCATGCTGATGCGCGGCCTTGAGCTGCAGGGACAGGATCGTGAGCGTTATACGCAATACGTCGTGCCGCTCCCTTACTCAGCAAGAAAACGCGGCAAATAGCGCGCTACACGATATCAACGACGAATAACGTTAAATCGTCGTCCTGAGCGCAGTTTTCCGTGCTTTCGCGCACAAAACTAATCAGCCGGTCGCAGAATTCATCTATGGGCAGATGACGGATGTCCTGCATCTCACGCAGCACCGCGTCGTCGCCCAGTATACCGCCGCCTTTTACGCGAGCCTCAATCAACCCGTCCGTAAAGAAGACAAAACGATCCCCGCGGCAGTATTGCACATCCCTTGCTTCCGCGCTGAATTCAGGGAAGATACCGACGATTCTGCCCCGGGCTTCCAGCAGAACGGGCGGTTCAGAGGCACGAAGGAGAACCGGAGGCGTGTGGCCGCCGTTCGCGTAGCGAAACGTGCCGTGCCCGGATGAATCGGGTCCGGGCCGAAAAAGTCCCAGGCTTACCGTGATGAAATTGCCGGAAATTCTCTCATAAAGATTCTCATTCATCCGCACGAGCGCAGCAGACGGGTCGGCCGAGCCTGCAAAGGCTCCTGGCCAGATCATCTTCGTCATCGCGGCAATGAAAGCGGCGGGAACTCCGTGACCCGACGCATCGGCGATGATAACGCCAATCGAGCGCGAGCCGTCGTTCATCGGAATGACCTGTGCGTCATAGAAGTCGCCCCCCACGCTGGACATGGGCCGATAGCGCGCTGCAAAGCGCAGTGAGCTTTCCTCCGGAAAGCGCGCCGGCAGAAGCGATTCCTGAATTTTCTGCGCCATGCGAAGCTCCTGCTCCGTTTGCTGACGTTTCTTTTCCAGTTCTTCGCGCAATTTCTGCTCTGCCACAAGCGCGCCTTTCAGGCGCTCAAGAAACAACTCATGCATGTAGTTGATCAGGATCAACGAATGACGATCCATTGCCGATCTCGCGGCCTTGTAGAGCGCCGCTTCCTCTCCGAGTTCGCGCTTGAGCGACTGCAGGAATTCAATGCGAACCGCGTTTTCGCGCAAATTGAATTCCGTAAAACTGGTATTGGAAGAGTTCACGACCCGCATCATGGTGTCGACGGAATGTCTGATGCGCCGCTCTTCCTCTTCCTCTGTGAGAGCGTTGATTGCTTCAATTCGCGCGCGAATCGCAAGAATGTAGTTCTTCGCCGTTACGTTGTCAAAATCCAGGTCGGGCAGAACCGACCGGTCCACAAAACGTACGTAAATCTTTTCAAGGATGGAGGGGCCATCTGCGATCGGCCCGGTGAGCGCGCGCACTTCATTGAGTTCATTCTCCAGAAATTCGCGGTAGGTCCAGCCCTCTTTCATCGGCCGGTTGAGCGTCGAGACAGGCTTTTGCATTTCGCGCATCAGTATCCGGGAATACTCCGCCTGCAAAAGGACAAATACTCGCTGCCGCTGGACTGGATTCATTTTCGTGGTACAAAACGCTCTCCGCGTTCGCCGTGCATTCAAAGAAAGAGAGAAAGGAGCCGTTCGTCAATGCAATCATGGACCGGCGAGAGCCGCCATAAGCGCAGGCATGACGACGCCGGCCTTGCCGCGAAGCGAGAGGTCCGCGATATCGCTCAACTGCGAAGGCTCGGGGTTTACATCGATTTTGAATGCCCGGCGGGCGAGACCGGCCAGATACACAGGCATGGGAACCATTCCGGAAGTTCCGATGATGATCACGGCATCGCTGCCGGAGACAAACTCAATGACCGAAGATAAGAGCGTCTGATCGTATGTTTCGCCGAACCACAAAATATGAGGACGGGCCAGCCCCCCGCAGCTCGCGCAGCTGACTGGAATTTCGGCCAGGGGAGTGTGCGGCGTTTCGAAGATCGTTCCACAGCGCGTACAGCGGGCTTTCCAGATATTGCCATGGATTTCGGCCATCTTCCTGCTGCCGGCCCGCGCGTGGAGACCATCCACGTTCTGGGTTACAAGCAGGAATTCCGCATAACGGTTCTCGAGCTCCGCGACGACCGTGTGTGCGGGATTGGGTTCCGCTTTCGCGCAAATCCCCCGGCGCCAGTCGTACCACTCCCATACGAGGTGTGGATCGCGCCTGAAAGCTTGTGGAGTGGCGAGATCTTCCGCTCGATAGTTCCGCCACAGGCCGCCTTCCCCGCGAAAGGTCGGGACTCCGCTTTCCGCGGATATCCCTGCTCCCGTAATGACACACATCCGCCTAACACCGCGCAGACGATTCGCGGCTTCGCGGATCTGCTCAGGCAGAGGGCCCGGCATAGTGATATTTCATGTAGGCAATTCCGGGCGCCAGAACCACGGTCCACGCAAGAAGCACATCATTCGTGCATTCCGGATCTGTGTCCCGGACCGTGTCAATCAGACAGTTCATCCAGCTGTCGTACATCGTCGGTTGAATGTCAAGGGCCGAGCGGCTGTGTCTGTGCGCCATTTCCTTCAGGTAGTCGTTGTCCCTGTGGCTTACGTAAAAATTAACAAGATGGAAGAACGAAGACTTGAGCAGATCCTTCTGACGGCGCATGTTTGTGCCGGAAAACCTGGACCGGATCTCATCCGACGTGGAAAGGAAACGGTCGTAGAAGCGGTCGAAGAACACATCCCCCGCCGATTGAATGCGGCGAAAGCTTGAATCAAAAACGACGTCGTACTGCACAGTATGCGATTAGGCCCCCCGAATGCGGACGCAAGCAGAAAGTGAAAAATAGTGGGTCGCCGGCGCGCCCGCGCGTTTCTTGGACTTGTGTTCACGGAGAACTATGCAGCCCTGAACTTTCAGGAGATTGGGCGCTGGATTCGCAGCTGTACTGAGAGTGATGTTCAGCGCGCGCTCGAACGCGCTTCCGGGTCAGGCGCGCTTTTGCCGGACGATATTCGGGCTCTTCTTTCGCCTGCCGCGGCCCCTTTCCTTGAAGACATGGCCGTCCTCGCACGCCGCATAACGCGTCAAAGACACGGAAACATCATTCAGATCTACGCGCCCCTGTATTTGTCCAATGAATGCCGTTCAAGCTGTACTTATTGCGGGTTCAGCTACGAAAATGACATCCGCCGTCACACCCTGACCATGGACGAAATTCTCCGGGACGCCGAGCAGCTCTACGCGCAGGGAATCCGTCATCTGCTCTTGCTCACGGGGGAGGACTACAAGAGAACTCCTGTATCCTACATCGCGGAGGCTGCCTCGCGCCTTGCCGGGAAATTCTCCTCAATCAGCATCGAAGTCTATCCCTTGAAAGGATCAGATTATGCAATGCTTCGGGAACACGGAGTCGACGGACTCGCCGTGTATCAGGAGACCTACGACCCCGACCGGTACAGCCAGGTTCACCTTCGCGGCATGAAGAAGAACATGAACTTTCGCCTTGAATGTCCCGATCGCGCCGGACTCGCAGGCATGCGAAGGATCGCAATTGGCGCCCTGCTCGGTCTGTCCGACTCGGCGACGGAGGTCTACTACTGCGCGCAGCATGCCCGCTATCTGATGAAGAATTACTGGCAGACCCAGATCAGTGTCTCTCTTCCTCGGCTGCGTCCCGCCGAGGGCCTTTCCAGTGTGCCAATCGTGGGCGACGCATCTTATGTTCAGTACCTTTGCGCGCTGCGGCTCGCGCTGCCGGATGCAGGGATCGTTCTTTCTACGCGCGAAGGCGCGCGTTTTCGCGACCACATGGCAGGGATCTGCATCACGCAAATGAGCGCGGGATCGAAAACAGAACCGGGCGGCTACTCGGGCATGAATACAACGGTGCAGTTTGAAACCGAAGATCGGCGCAGCATTGCGGAGTTCTGCGAAGCGCTGGAGAGAAACGGACTGGAACCGGTCTTCACGGACTGGAGTCCCGTGCTGAAATAGTTTTCTTCTGGAAGGGCCGGTCTACAGTGGACCATGCAATCGGACTTTGAGGTCCTGTTCACT
>CAZUJO010000365.1:245-4218 GCA_964619995.1 uncultured Leptospiraceae bacterium | reverse complement strand
CCTTTGAACTGGCCCGCGAGAACGCGCTTTCCAGCTTCCAGACCCGCGACCTGACCGGGGAGCTCCTGGCCTTCCGTTCCGACCTGACGATTCAGATCATCAAGGCAGCCGCATCGGGCGTCGTTCCGGCCAGCGGCGCTTACAGCTACATCCAGCCTGTGCTGCTCGACCGCCCGTGGGGTTCGGGCCACAGACGGCAGATGTTTCAGGCAGGCATTGAATTTCTCGGACACCGGGCCGGCCGTGTTGAACAAATGATGTCGCTCGCCGCGCAGGTTCATTCGGGCATACGCATTCTCTACGGAGATCAAGAGTTCCTGCGCGCGCTGCTCGGTCCGCTTGGGCCCGCAGACTTTCGCGAAGCGATTCATCTGCTCGACCGCAAGGAAGTGGCGGCCCTGGAATCCTTTGCGAAAGCAAGAGATCTTGAATCCCGGACCGCCGCGATCCTGAGTGAATTGCCCTTTCTATCCGGCGCGCCCCTCGACGCATGGCGAAGCATTGCAAAAGGACGGGCCGACCTCGAAGCCATCCTGAACCGGGCGCCGTCTGCGCCGCAAATCGTCTACGATTTCGGGCTTGTACGGGATCTCGCATATTACACCGGCCCTGTGTTTCAGGGGTATCTGCCGGGCGCACATGAGCCGGTCGTATCGGGCGGCATCTACGATGGACTCTTTGAGAAATTTGCAGGAACCAGTCTTGAGGCATGCGGTCTGGCGTTTGATGTTCTGCTCCTCTGTGAGCAATCGACCGACAATAAAAGGTAACGCAATTATACTTATTATGGAAGGCAGGTGCAAATGAGCGCAGCTCTCGTCGTGGGTACTCAGTGGGGAGATGAAGGAAAAGCCAAAGTCATCGACTACTTGAGTTCGAAGATCGATTACATTGTGCGCTACCAGGGCGGCGCAAACGCCGGCCATACGGTGGTGGTGGAGGGCGAGACCTATATTTTTCATTTGATCCCGAGCGGCATTCTGTACCCGAACGCCATCTGTGTCATTGGAAACGGCGTCGTGCTTGATCCGATCGCTTTCCGCGAAGAAGTGCAGGCTTTGAACAAGCGGCACATTGACGCACGCGAACGCGTAGTCATATCCGATGCCTGTCATCTTGTGCTTCCATGGCATAAATTGATCGACGAACACCGCGAAAACGCAGCGGGTGAAAAGAAAATCGGCACAACCAAACGCGGGATCGGCATCTGCTACGGAGACAAAACGATGCGGATCGGCCTGCGAGTCGGCGATGTCCTGGATCCGTCCCGCCTGCGCCCTCGCCTCGAGCACATTCTTGAGATCAAGAACCATGAGTTAAAGAATCTTTACGGTCTTCCTCAGGTTGCATTCAACGAACTGTACGAAATGCTCCTGGGTTTCGGAAACGAAATTCGCGGGATGGTAAAGAACACTTCGCTTCTCCTGAATGAGAATCTCGCTCTCGGAAAAACGGTGCTCCTCGAGGGAGCGCAGGGTACCGGCCTTGACATTGATTTCGGAACCTACCCTTACGTTACATCGAGCACGACCACGACGGGCGGCGCGATTGCAGGGAGCGGAATCGATTTCCGCTATCTCAAGACCGTCACGGGAATTTCGAAGGCATATGTATCGCGCGTGGGAGAAGGTCCGTTCCCGACAGAATTATTCGGAGAGGACGGAGAAAAACTGCGGAAGCTCGGGCATGAATACGGAGCAACCACGGGCCGCCCGCGCCGCTGCGGCTGGTTTGATGTGGAGCTCGTGCGCCATGCAGCGCGCGTTAACGGTCTTACTGAAATCGCTCTTACAAAGATTGATGTCCTCTCAGCCTACGACACCATCAAAATCGGCGTAGGCTACAAGCGCGGCGGCGAACGCCTTCCTGCTTTTCCGACGGACGGATATCTCGACGGCGTCGAAGTCATTTACGAAGAAATGCCGGGCTGGAAAAAAGAAATCGGGCACGTGCTCGATTACTCCCATCTGCCTCCGGAATGCTGCCGCTACATCCGCCGCCTCGAAGAACTGATCGGTGTGCCGATCAAAGTAGTTTCGGTCGGACCGGGACGCGAACACACCATCGCGCTCTAGCGCGATGCGATCCGCGAGGACTTATCGGGCGAATGTGATCGAGCGGACCACGAAGTCGCGGTTTGTAAGATCGCTTTTGATATCCGCATAGTAGAGCTTCGCTGTTTCCCCGGCCTGCGTATCGGAATCTCCGATGATGGTTGGATACCATGCGCGGCCGCCGGAGTACGCTGGCTGCAGCAACAACTGGGGCGGTGTCCAGTAAACCATGTCCACGCTCGATGAGATATATGAATTCCCATCCCAGCCGCCATACACCATGATCCACTTATTCAAGAATGTGTTCCAGTGCACGGATGGATTCCCGCCTTCCGTTCCGCTGAAGGATGGCAGCGGAGCGCCTTTTCCCCCGATGCCTGCAACGCTAAAGGAAACACCATCCCATTTGTACCAGCTTCCGACAGAACCCGTTGCATCGGTCGAGACCGCCATGTGCAGGCTTGCAACGCCGCTCGGTGCGATCTCCTGGTAATAGGCGACCCATCGGTTATTTGCGCTGTCCCTTACAACGCAGTGGTCGCCTGCGCCGCCCCAGGCCGGGGAGCCGGGTTTTGTGCGCCATGCCGTTATGATTTGCTGTCCGGCCGTCCATGTAATCCCGTTATCCGACGATGTGGTGAGTGCGATGGACTTCCACGCAATGTCGTTTGTAGTGTGCGGATACCAGTGATCCTCTGCGTGATAGAAACCGACGAGATTATTTCCAGAGATGCGATGCACACTGTAGAGCCACGAGCCGCCGTTGTCCCAGGTGTTGAAGTTCCCTGTGCCGCCGAAGATCTGACCGGATGGATTTCGCGTCGTCTGGCTTTCCGGATACTGTGTCGGTCCCGTGCTTCGATACGATGAGTTTTCGGCCCAGATCATCATCCAGTTTCCAGAGAGATCGGGGAGCATGCTGATGTGACCGTCCGGCACGTAGGCGTAATTAGGAACAGCCGGCGTATTCGGCACGATGCTCTTCGAACCAAGCGAAAAATGAACGGGATTCAGGAATGCAGCAAGCCATCCAAGAGCGACTAACGTCTCCAGATCAGAAGATGATTCGCGTTTATTTGTAAGTCCGATCACGCCGCTGCATGATACAATCCATGACGACAGGACAACGCCCGCGACGATGCGCCCGAGAAAGGCAGGCCTCGCGCGCATTCCTGACTGCAATCCTCTCATCGACCGGGCCCCGTATAGACGAGGCGCAGAAACACTTCCCGGTTTTTCCCGGACTCCACGGGCAGATCAAACCGACCGGTGACGCCAAACCCCTGCGCCCCGCAAAATTCCTCAGTTTCCTGAATGATTTCGGATCTGCGGCCTTCATCTTTCAAAATCCCCTTCTCGGTGCTCTTTGAATCTTCAAACTGCGGCTTCAGCAGGAAGAGGCCTTCCATCGTCCTCTCTCCGAACCCCAGCAGGCGCTTGAGCGCCGTAAGGACTGTGCGAATCGACATGAACGATACATCGCACGTTACAACAATCTGCTCCGGGAGTTCGCCGAACCATGCAGGGTCGAGATTTCGCACATTCGATCTTTCAATCGCCGTCACCCGGGGATCGATGCGGAGCGGATAGTCGAGAATTCCGTAGGCTACGTCCACCGCAAACACATGCGCCGCGCCCGCGTCGAGGAGCACACGCACAAATCCGCCGTGAGAGGCGCCGAGATCGATGCATGTCCTTCCCGCGATTTCGATCGGGAGGGCCTCCAGAGCGAGCTCGAGTTTCCGTGAGCCGCGGCCCCTCATCTGGTTCGGTCTTTCAAACCTTTTGTCAGATTTTCGAGAGCAGCTCTGCGGTCGGCTGGCTCTATCACACAGCGAGACAGTGCTTCAAGCGCCCTTGCCTCCACTGCTTCGCACAGTTCGACTGACTTCTGCATCCCATATACCGACGGGTATGTG
>CAZUJO010000365.1:0-235 GCA_964619995.1 uncultured Leptospiraceae bacterium | reverse complement strand
CGCCGCATCTTTTGATGTAGCCTTGCCCGCCTCTTTTGAACCGCGCACATCGAGCAGATCATCGCTGATCTGAAAGAGAAGTCCGAGTTCCCGTCCGAAATCGGCCGGCGGGCCGGCCGGGTATCCGCCGTAGAGCGCGCCAATTTCGCACGCTGCCTGAATCAAAGCCGCGGTCTTGCGCAGATGGATTTCGCGCAGAAGCGTTTCCCTGTCGGCCCCCGGGGCAGATCCCGAC
>CAZUJO010000364.1:0-4247 GCA_964619995.1 uncultured Leptospiraceae bacterium | reverse complement strand
CGAACGATCCCCGGGCCGGGGTGTATCCCGCAGCTTCTGGCAACCTAACAATAACGGCAGGACCAAACCGCGGAAAAAGAAGCTCCGGAAAACGACTCCGATCTGAAAAGGCAGATGCTGCTCGGACGCATTGGCGCGGCAAGGCGCGTCATCGAGCGCTTTGAAGAGGGGCCGGATTCTTCGCATGTACACTGGGTCACGATGGATGAACGCAGGGGCGGCGTGCTGCACCGCAGTCCGCTCGACGCGCGCGATTTCATCCGCACGGAGCTGCTCGAAAAAATGCGCTCTGTGGTATTCACGTCTGCAACGCTCGGCGCATCAGGCGCGTCTCCGTTCGCCTACTTCGCCAGGGAAACCGGATCGGACAAAAGCGAGCGCGAGGTACGTTATGCGCGCATCAGCTCTCCTTTTGAATACGCAAAGCGCACTCTGCTTTTTGTTCCTCCTGACATTGTGGAGCCTTCCGATGAGGAGCGCTATCCCCAGGATTGCGCCTACTGGATCGGGCGGCTTGTGGATCTCACGGGAGGCGGTGCATTTGTGCTGTTCACTTCGCGTCTGATGCTCTCCAGGGTCCAGGCGATTCTCGAAGCAAGGGACAACCGGCCGTATTTTTCCCAGACGACGCTCGGCCCGTCCGAAGCCCTCAGGCGCTTCCACGACCATCCAAACAGCGTGCTCCTGGGCCTTGCCAGTTTCTGGCAGGGGATCGATGTACCTGGCGATGCGCTCCGCCTCGTAATCATCACGCGCCTGCCGTTTCAGGTGCCGGATGATCCGGTGCTTTCTGCGCGAACGGAGCGGCTGCAGAACGCAGGGCGAAGTCCTTTCCTGGAATTGCAGCTCCCGCACGCAGTACTAACCGTAAAACAGGGATTCGGACGCTTGATGCGCCGGGAAACCGACCGCGGGATTGTGGCGCTCCTCGACAGCCGGCTTCGGACGAAATCGTACGGGAAAGACATACTCAAGGCATTGCCCCAGGCAAGGGCAGCGAAGACCTTCGAGGAACTCGCCCGGCTGTACCAGGAACTTTTCTCGGAAACGGCCGGAAATCCGATATTATAAGAATGAAACGCGCGCTTCTGCTTCTGACCGTGACTTCCGGTCTTTACGCGATTGAAATGAGTTATGGGATCCGGAAGGATCACCTCCAGATTCAGTTCGAGAATGGCGCATACGTGGACTGGACGGCCGGATATATTTCCGCGGCCGCCAGTCATCCGATTGATGATGTGCATGCGGGCGGGGGACTGACGCATGTGCGGGATGATGCAACCGAGAAGGCGCGTGAAAAGGCGCTGAGCATCCTGATGCGAACCGTTTCGCGTCTGCGCATTTCCGGCCGTCAGACCGTCGATATGCGGCTTGAGGAAGATGAGGCCCTGCAGAATCGCATGGGCAGTCTTGCATCCCTTCCATTCGAAAGGGCGCGGCGGGTGGCGGACGGCAGTGTGAGCGTTGAGTTGATCCTTCCGTTTTTTGGAAGCAGGGGTCTGCTTTCGCGGATCTATTCGGGCGAGACGACTGAAATGGCCGTCACATCGCATGAGAACCCGGAAGATCCGATTTCCGGCATCGTGATCGATGCAACGGATGCATCGCTCGATCCGGTCATGGAACCTAGAATTCTTTCAGATCAGGGCCGCCTTGTATATGGTCCGGGGATTGCGCGGCGCGCCTGCTATATTTCCCGCGGCATGGCGGCCTACTACACATCGCGCGAGGCGGCGCGGCACGACCGGCGGGCCGGCGAAAATCCGTATCTCGTTTATGCAAGCGCGCGGAAGACTCCCGGTGAATTATTCATTTCCTCGCAGGACACAGTGCGGATTCTTGGATCGAAAACCGGGCGGGAAGCTTTGAAGAACTGTTCGGCTGCCATTGTAGTGAAACGATAATGAATCCTGTTCGTGTGCGTGAGATCCTGGGCGGCTTTGATAAGATCCGCATTCTTGTACTCGGCGATTTCATGATCGACGAGTACCGTTACGGCCGCGCAGAACGTCTGTCGCCCGAAGCTCCCGTTCCTGTCATTCTTGAGACCGGCGTGCGTCAGCTGCCCGGCGGCGCCGGAAATGTGGTGAAGAACCTGGAATCTCTGAAGATCCGCAATGCAGCCCTCGGTGTTGCGGGAGTGGACCGCGAAGCAGAGGTTCTGCGAGGACTGCTGACGGGCTGCGATGAGCTCTGTCTGCTCGATGATGCGGAGCGGCCCACGACGAAAAAAATGCGGATCGTTGCCGGCACACAGCAGATCTGCCGGCTCGATCAGGAAGACTCATCAAGCGTGCCGCGCGCGGTGGAAGATCAGATCATCGCGAATGTTCGCCGCATGGTTTCGCAGTGCCAGGCCGTCATCATATCCGACTACGACAAAGGCGTCGTTACAGAACGCGTGATCGATGCATGCATCGAAGAATCGCACGGCAGGGTCTTCGTCAGCGTTGACCCGCAGGTCAGCCGTTTTGGGAATTACCATAGAGTCGGCGTTCTTACTCCGAACCACCATGAGGCGGGTCGATTCATCGGGCGGCGTCTGGAGACGGACAGCGACGTGGAAGCAGGAGGACAGTTGATCATGGAGCGCCTGAAACCGCAGATGCTCCTGATCACCCGCGGGGAAAAAGGCATGAGCCTGTTTTTTGAGGGCAGTTGCCGGCATTTTCCCACACGCGCGCGCGAAGTCTTCGATGTAACGGGCGCCGGGGATACTGTGATCACTGTATTCACAGCGGTGATCGCCGCAGGCGGCACCCCGGAAGAGGCAGTTTTTTTAAGCAATCAGGCCGCAGGATTGGTTGTAGCCAGACTGGGTGCTGCAACTGTAACCCGAGAGGAGATTCTTTTCGGGCATGAGCACTCTGACAGCGCTTGACAGAATCCGGTCCAAGGTATTCCGGGATCGCGCCGCACTGAAGCGCGAACTCGACGAGCGGCATCCTGGCCGACAGACCGTTCTGACGAACGGATGCTTTGACATCCTGCACCGCGGTCACATTCAGACTCTGTCCGGCGCGCGCGATCAGGGCGATCTGCTGATTGTGGCGCTTAACTCAGACGAGTCTGTGCGAAAATTGAAAGGTCCCTCCCGTCCGGTGAACAGCGAAGATGATCGCGCGCTTCTCATCGCATCGCTTTCCTGCGTCGATTACGTGACATTTTTCGGAGAAGATACGCCCATTGAAACGATCCGCATCCTCGCTCCGAGGGTGCACGTGAAGGGAGGCGACTACAAACCCGAGGATCTGCCCGAGAGAGAAATCGTGGTTTCCCTCGGCGGCCGTCTTGTCGTACTACCCTTCGAACGCGGTTACTCCACTACAGCAATTCTGGAAAAATCAAAATGATTCGAATTCCAAAAACAGTATTCATTACGGGAGGAGTGAGCTCCTCTCTCGGCAAGGGCGTAACGGTTGCGGCCCTGGGTTGTCTTCTCGAAAGCCGGGGGTACAAAGTAACCCTTCAGAAAATGGACCCGTACCTGAACATTGACGCAGGCACGATGAGCCCGTTTCAGCACGGCGAAGTCTACGTCACCGACGACGGCGCAGAGACGGACTTGGACCTCGGATATTATGAAAGGTTTACGTCTAACGTCAGTCTGACGCGGGCGAATTCCGTTACGACCGGTCAGATTTACAACGCCGTCATTCAGCGCGAGCGGCGCGGCGATTATCTCGGCCGCACGGTTCAGGTGATTCCTCACATTACCAATGAAATCAAAAACCGCGTCGTTGAGCTCACGCGCGAAGAGGACGCCGATTTCGTGATTGTCGAAATTGGAGGAACGGTAGGCGACATTGAATCCGTTCCATTTCTCGAAGCAATTCGTCAGATGCGCCGCGAACGCGGGCGCGAAGGGGTTTGTTTCATTCATTTGACTCTCGTTCCCACAATCACGGTGGCCGGTGAGGCAAAGACGAAGCCAACGCAGCACAGCGTAAAAGAACTCATGACCTTCGGGATTCAGCCGGACCTTCTGGTCTGCCGCACGCAGAAGCCGTTGAGCGAAGATCTCAAAGAGAAGCTGGCCATGTTCTGCAACGTTCCCGAGGACGCGATTGTAAGCGCCTGCGACATTGCCACAAGCATTTACGAAATTCCGGAAATGTACCGCCGCGAAGGGCTGGACGTCGGTGTTCTGCGCCACTTTGGAATGAAGCCCGGGAAGTTGAACTTCCAGAAATGGGGCAAAATTCTTAACGTGATCAAACATCCGCGCAAGACTGTGAAGATTGCGG
>CAZUJO010000363.1:0-4269 GCA_964619995.1 uncultured Leptospiraceae bacterium | reverse complement strand
CGTGGGCGCAGCGATCCGAAGCGCTGTGGCGTTCGGTGCCAGCAGTGTCGTGCTTGCGCGCGAAGCGGCAAATCCCTACCTGCTGCGGTCTGTGCGCGCATCTGCGGGCAGCGTGTTTCGCATTCCCCTGAAACGCGGGCCGTCGCTTGCGGAGATTTTGAGAATGCGCCCAGATGCATTCGTGCTTTCCTCGGACGGAGAGCGATCGCTGGATTCTGTGGAATTTCCCGAGGATTGCTTGATTGTGGCAGGACTCGAAGGAACCGGAGTGCCGGGAGGCGCTCAGAATCGTCTGTGCATCCCGATCGAGGGTGTTGAATCGCTGAACGGAGCAACGGCCCTTGCCGTCGCTCTTTATGAATTCAGTCGTCAGCGTCGCAGGACGTAATCTTCGCCGCCGTATTCGCCGCTCCGGCGAACGAACAATCGCCGGCTAACGTCGACTCCGAGCAATACTTGATATACATCCGTGAGAATTGCCCGGCCGGAGTAGTAACCGTGACCCAGACCGCCGATGCCCATTACGGGCGCGTCGACTTCGTTTACGTTGATTACATCCACACCGGGGATTTTAGCGCAACGCCCGATGCGTTTGCCGCCATTCACTTTTTCGGATGCAACAAGGGCATTATCGCCAGGTGAACAGTACAACGTTATGCGCTTTGCAGAGGGCGAAAGAAGCGGAGCAGCCTTCTGAAACTCGGTCACCGCAAAATCGGGCGCGTTAAAGATCACTTCGCCCAGACGGGGAGCGGGCCCGTCTGTGAGCGCGGGTATGACAACCTGATGTCCCATGCTGTGAACGATCAGGTGGACCTGGGTTCCGGTTGCGGAAAGGGTCTGAATGAAATCGCGGAAGAAAGCCCGGGATTTGCGCGCATTCGCGAAGTTTGCATCGTAAGTGCCGGACATATTCAATCCGGAAAGGAGTCCGTCTTCGCTGCCGGCAGGCCAGGTGAAGAGGATAACCGGTCCGCGAAAACGGAGATCGTATTTCATCTGCGCGGCGCGGAAAACCGCTTCCTCGAACTTCACGTTAAAGCCATGCACGAAAACGAGCGTCTGCGGAGCGGCATGGGCGGCAGCGGCGATCCCTTCCATGTCCGTCTTGCGCATCGTCGGCGCGAAGAAGAAGGAGTCGCGGTCCGGCGGAGCGTCCTCGGTTTCGTCGATGGCTCCTATGGAGTGTTTCTTGGGTACATTGGTTTCGCATATGGCATACCGCATCGCATCGCCGGCGCGGACTGTGAAGTAGTCGTTGCGACAGCCGGCCTGCGGGCCCGCCGCGCGATTGGTTGCGACATAAACCGGTAGAACGGCGCTTTCCGAAAACTGTGCCTCGGAGTTCTGATTGAGCGCCTCAGCGAGCTTTTCGGGCGTAACGGCGCAGCGCGAAGCGGTCATGACCAGGGCTGCAAGCAGGATGGAGAGTCTCAAAATTTTGCCTCCTCGACAAAAATGTGGTGAAAAACCTGGGTGATGCCCTAACTCCAGGATTCCGGACCTTCGATAATAAGCCAGAGGATCATATGTCCCTCCCCAAGTCGATAATTGCTGCATTAGTTTTCTTTGGCGGTTTTGCTGTGTTGATCAGCCAGACTCCGCCGGCCACAACACCTCCGGCTCAGCCTGTAGCCGCCACCGAGTCGAAACCGGCTTCGGCGATTCAGCTGCAGGACTTTGACCCGGTTGCGGTCAAAGATCCGCGTTTCACGCTTACAAACGTGAACTTTGACCGGCGCTACGCCTCCAACGGCGTCGGCGAGTTTCTGGACGTTGTATTCGACGTCAGAAACCTCACGAGTGAGCCTGTTGAGTTTTACGCCTACGTGATCGCTTTCTGGGAAACTGACGCTGTTGACCTCAATTCGCGCCGATTGATCCCGTATCCGACATGGCGCATCAATGACCCGGCGCGCAGTGAATACCTGGTGCACTATATCACGGTAACGCCGAAAGATATTCCGGACACAGAAATCTGGAGCGATAAAGATCCGGACTATGCGCACTACAGCCACATCATTCAAAGCATGCGCGATTCCGTTGCAACGACCGAGCCGGTTTCAGACGTTCATCCTCCGTACTGGAAGTATTTGAGCTATATTACGCAGCACCCTGCGGATGGTCTGAAGTTCAAGCTGTACGGCGACAAAGGCCCGGGACAGCACGAAGTCATTCAGACGAACTACATTCCTCCGACGGCAGAGGAAAAGAAGATGAAGCTGCACAGAACTCTGCCGCAGCATAAGTATACGATCGAGCATACTCGCCGCATGAGCATCTTCCGCTCGCATCACTATTCACCTTACCGCGCGGATTTTAAGTTTTTCAACTCAGTATCGATTGTTCTTTTCGATGCGAAGAAGGCAGACGCCTACATGGAACAGCGCAAAGCCGGGGTCAAACAGGGCGAAGCGAAGATCGAGCCGCTTGTCTACAAGCAGACGTTCAAAATTGGCCGTCCGCTGAAGATGTAATCGCTCTTAAGCGGACTTGATCTTGCGACCGGCGGGATTTCTCGCCGGTTTTTGTTTTTCTGGGCGAAGGACCGGAAGTGCTTCCAGGCGCCGGGACAGCTCAGGGGAGTCCGCGAAGAGATCGGGCTGGGGCTCAAGACCTCTGGGTCGCTCTGAGCGTTTACTTTCTATCTGCCATTCCCGCGCGATTTCCTGCGCAATTTCACCCCATGCGGCCGGGTCCAGGTCGTACCTGCCCAGCAGTTCAAGCTTGCCATCCTTCGAGAATCGGAAGTAGAGCCCGGGCAATTTGCGGAACTCGCGCCAGTTGCTTTGCATGGGATTACTGTAGATGATGGATGTGACAAAAATGGTGGCCTCCTGGATCGGGAGGTGTGAGGTTCGGTCGTGACCAGGATTGAGCCGGGCCAGGAAGACCAGCGTGGGATTCAGGGAATCCTGAACGGCGGCGGGCTGGGTTTTCGCTATTCGGGGCTGGTAGATGCACGCTTCAATTTCGTATCGGGATTCCTTCACAGGCTTCTGTGCGAAATTGATCTGGGATACAGAACCGAACTGGTCCTCACCGTGCTGCGAGAGCTGGCGACAAACTGCTCAAAGGCGCACGCGAAGCGAATCTATTTCGCGGCCAGAAAGCTGGCGATCGACAATCCCGCTGAATATGCGGACGGCATTCATGGTTTTCGCGAAAATGTCCTCGGACGCTGGGACGACTTCTTAAAGCAGAACGCGGGAAACGATTACTACATCGAACTCAGTTTCGAACTCAGTTCGGATTCCATGATCATTCACATGGAAAACAACGCGGAGCTGCTTCCCGCCGAATGGGAGCGCATCAATCAAAGGCGCGCGCGCGCGGCGCGTATCAACGATATTCTTGAGGCGTTTCATGCTTTCGATGACGATAACGAAGGGGCCGGACTTGGAATAGTTTTTGTTTCTTTACTATTGCGGAACGCCGGCATTCCTGATTCGAATCTCATCATTGAGTCGCGCCGCGGCATCACCCGTCAGAGTCTGATTATTCCGCGAACGTCAAGCGACGTGCGGAATCAAATCGGCGAAGCCGTCGTGCGCGAGCTGAACGGACTGCCTTCTCTGCCCGAACGAGCGTTGCAGCTGGTTGACCTGTGTAATGATTCGAGCGCATCGATCGGCAATATTGCCCAGGAGATTCAGAAGGATCCGGCTATGGCTGCTCAAATTCTGAAACTGGTGCATTCTGCAGGATTCATAACCCGCCGCAAGAAAATGGATCTGGAATCGGCCGTCAAAGTGATCGGACTTGAAGAAGTTTCGCAGATGGTTCTGGCAACAGCGGGACGAAGCGTGCTTGCGAATCATTTCCAATTGAAAGAACTCGAAAGTATATGGGATGCGAGCAATCGGATTTCCTTTTTTGCCGGAGCCATGGCCGAGCGCGCCGGGGTGACGCGCAGCGAGGCGGCCATTGGCGGGCTTCTCTGCGAGCTGGGCAAGATTGTAATGGCGGCCATGGAACAGGACCGGATGGAACAGATCGAGCGGCTTCTGGGAAGCGGACGTGTGCGAACAAGCTCGATTCTCGAAGAGAGTGTGATCGGGATTTCGCACGCGGAGATTGGAGCGCGTCTTGCGGAACGCTGGAACTTCCCATCACCGATCGTAGCCTGCATACGCTTTCAGCACAAACCCCTGCTTGGACCCGGAGAGCACGAGGCATTGGTTCGTGTTGTATCCCTCGCAGGCCGGATGCATGAGAGCAGGCTGGGTCTGGCCGATTACTATACGGTCGATCCGGAGCTGCTGAGAT
>CAZUJO010000362.1:0-4273 GCA_964619995.1 uncultured Leptospiraceae bacterium | reverse complement strand
CCGCAATATATATCTTTGCATTCTTTTCCATCAGGTCAGCCTGCCGAGTAGCGTTTTGCGTATTCATCAAGCCCGATCTGCTTGATCCTGGAGCCGTTGCCCGCGCACCAGAATTTCTCAAATCGATCGGCGCAGACATCTTCCATATTCTTCATGGCAGGCTTCAGGAAATACCGCGGATCAAACTCTTCGGGTTTCTTCGCCGCGGCTTCACGCACGGCAGCAATCCAGCCGAGACGGAGGTCCGTGTCGATGTTGATCTTGCGAACGCCCACCTTAATCCCCTTCTGAATTTCCTCAACAGGCACCCCGTAGGTTTCCGCGATCTTTCCGCCTGTTCGGTTGATCACAGCGAGGTATTCCTGCGGGACGCTCGAAGAGCCGTGCATCACAATGTGCGTATTCGGCAGCTTCTTATGGATTTCTTCAATTCTCTTGATCACAAGAACTTCGCCGGTCGGCTTCTGCTTGAACTTGTAAGCCCCGTGACTCGTGCCGATGGCTACAGCGAGCGCATCCACATTTGTCTTTTTCACGAACGCAACAGCCTCATCAGGATCCGTCAGAAGCTGCTCGCGCGTGAGTTTGCCTTCAGCGCCATGTCCATCCTCTTTGTCGCCCATCATCGTCTCGAGCGACCCCAGACATCCAAGTTCACCTTCGACACTCACTCCGATCGAATGAGCAACGCGCACAACGTCTGCCGTGACTTTTGAGTTGTATTCGAAATCTGCCGGCGTCTTCCCGTCTTCCTTCAGAGAACCGTCCATCATCACGGACGTGAAGCCGTTGCGGATCGCAGAGAAGCAGGTGGCGGGACTGTTGCCGTGGTCCTGGTGCAGCGAAATCGGAATGTGCGGATACGACTCGGCGGCAGCAAGAATCAAATGCCGAATGAAATGTTCTCCAGCATATGCCCGCGCGCCGCGCGAAACCTGCAGAATCACCGGGCTGTCCGTCCGGTCCGCCGCTTTCATGATGGATAGAACCTGTTCCAGATTGTTCACGTTGAACGCGGGAATCCCGTAGTGGTTCTCGGCAGCGTGATCCAACAGCAGTCTCATAGGTACAAGGGCCATACTAGTCTCCTCTGGTCTGAATTATGTATTGCGCCGCATCGAGCAGATCGGACGCCGTGTAGACAAGATTTTTCGGCTTCGCGGAGGGACTTTCCCCTCCTTTTTGAAGAAGAATTCCCGGCACGCCGAAAGGGGCGGCCGCTTCAAGGTCCCGCGGCTTATCGCCGAGGGCAAAGCACTGTGCGCCTGTCGCGGCCCATTCTTCGAAAAATTGACGAAACAATCCCGGACGGGGTTTGCGGCATTCGCAGGCATCCTCATCTTTGTGGGGGCAAATATAGAAACGCTCGACCTTGATTCCCCGCTCCTCAAGCAGTTCCGCGATCCGATGATTTACCGCACGCAGCTCTTCGGGCTTAATGAGGCCCCGCGCAACGCCTGATTGGTTGCTCATCACAAAAAAACGGTAACCTCGGTCGCGCAACAAAGTCAACCCTTCGACCACATGAGGGAGCAGCTGCACCTGCGTCGCGTCCGCAAGATAACCGGGATCTACATTCAGGGTATCATCGCGGTCCAGGAGGATTGCTTTCATGCCACGATGCTCTTCAGGACAAGACCGGCCGGCGCCGATGGAGGGATTTCCGGCAGACAAATCAGGCAGAGCCCGGTCTTGCCCTCGAGATCAGAAATCGCGCCGACCTGTTCAAAGGTGCGGCCTGCTTCGCGCAAAGTCTCCGATGCAAGCTGCGCCAGTTCGCCTGTTCCGGTAATGTAGAGCGGCGACGTGTCGGGCCATTCGCTCACAATCGTTAGAATGTTGTTGCGGACGCGATCAATGAAGCGGATCGAAACCGTGATGTATTCGTAGGTTCGCTTCACTTTTTCCGAGAACCCGTGAGGCGTCAGCATATAGCTGAGGGTCCGTCCGTTCAGCGTTACGACCTTGATCAGGCCTTTCTTCACAAGGCGCTTGATCAAGATGTTCGTCATGCCCAGCGACAGGCCCGCTGCGCGCGCAAGCGTACGCTGCGTACTGCTCTGCTGGGCAAGAGCGTCAATCAGGCGGACTTCACCGTCACTCAGTCTTTCGATGTCATGCATGGTTGTTGCTTAGATGCGGTAGTATTCGCGGAACCAGGAAACAAATTGATGCACGCCGTGCGAAATCGGCGTGTCAGGTTTGAATCCAATCTCGCGTTCCAGTTCGGATGTGTCGGCCCACGTCGCCAGGACATCCCCCGGTTGGGGAGGCATGAACTTGAGGACGGCGGTCTTCCCGGTTGCCGCCTCAATGGCACGAACGTAGTCCAGAAGCTGCGTTGGTTTTGAATTTCCAATGTTGTGGATACGATAGGGCGCAGAAGATGAAGCCGGATCCGGATTCATCGCGTCCCACGCCTGATTCAGGCTCGGTCGATGCTCCATAAGCTTCACGATCCCGGTAATGATATCATCAATGTATGTGAAATCCCGCTGCATCTGCCCGTTATTGAAAACCTGGATCGGCTCGTTGTTCAATATCGCGCGCGTGAACAAAAAGAGAGCCATATCCGGGCGGCCCCAGGGTCCATAGACTGTGAAGAAGCGGAGGCCCGTTGCCGGAATCTGAAAGAGGTGACTGTACGAATGAGCCACGAGCTCGGAGGCTTTCTTGCTCGCAGCATAGATGCTGACCGGGTGGTCCGTGTTATCGTGCACGGAAAAAGGCATCTTCTCATTCAGGCCGTAAACGGATGAACTGGATGCAAACAAGAAATGTGGCGCCCCGTTTCGTCTGCACGCCTCCAGCAACTGGGTCGTTCCAACAATGTTCGCCTGGACGTACGCAAGGGGCCGCTCGAGGCTGTACCGGACTCCGGCCTGCGCGGCCAGGTGGCAGACGCAGTCAAACGGGCCCTCTTGAAATACGACTTCCAGATCCTCCTGGCTCGCAATATCCCCGCGCAAGAAGCTATACCTTCCATGGGCGGAGCGCACGAGCCCGCTGTTAGCGGCTTGCAGGCCGGCCTTGAGCAGGCGCGCCTCTTTCAGGGAAGGATCATAATAGTCGTTCAGGTTATCGATCCCGACAACTTCCAGGCCCAGATCGAGGAGACGCTGAACGAGGTGGAATCCTATGAAGCCAGCAGAGCCGGTTACAAGAACCTTCTTCATAATGGGTTGGCCAGAGTGGAAGCGAGGCGCGCCGGGTACATGGCTTCGCCAGGTGAGTCCCAGGACGCAAAAAAAGGACCCCTCCAGGGTCTAATCGGGGCGGGGGTGCGTCAATCGATTTTGTTCAAGGATTGAACAATGGCTGGGAGGCGGCCGAATCGCCGAAATGGCGCTGCAGATGGGAAATCGCCGATCGGCCCATAGCCAGAACCGCCTCGATCGCATTGCCACCCACATGAGGCGTGCAGATCAGGCCCGGAAGCCCCAGGAACTCAAGGTCGGACGGCGGTTCGACGGCATAGACGTCCAGGCCGGCCCGGATCCTGCCGATTCTCAAAGCCTGCTTCAAGGCCCCTTCGTCAAAAACCGGTCCGCGGGACGTGTTGATGACTATGGCCCCGTCGCGCAGCTGCCTGATTTCATCCTGGCCGAGCATCCCGCGGGTGGCGGCAGTCAGGGGTACATGGAAGGAGAGAACGTCCGCGCTGCCGAGGGCCTCGGCGTAGGAAACCTGCCGGCCTCCAAAGCGGGCCGCCGCCTCGGATCTGTCTTCAATGTCCACGATGAGACGACTTCCTCCGAACGGAGCGAGCAAGCCCAGCAGATCTTCGCCCACAAAGCCGCAGCCAATGACGGCCACGGTCAGCCCCGACAGAAGGTGACCGCCGTTTTTCTCCCAGGTTCCACGGGCGAGCTGACGGCTCGTGTGGACCGTGTTGCGGCAGTGACTGAGCATGAACCAGAGCGCCAGCTCACTGACGCTGCGCCGATTCACGCCGCCCGTCCAGCCCACCGTAACGCCGGCCGCGGCGGCGGCTTCCAGGTCAATGTTGTCGAGGCCCACGCCGTACTTGGAATAGATCTGAATCTGCGGGCTCGACCGGATCACGTGCGCCGTCACGGGTTCCGTGCCGATGATGGCGGCGTCGCAGTCTTTGAGGAAGGCGATCACATCGGGTTCGGAAAGGATGCGTTCGTTGAAGACGCAGGCCGGATTCACAGACGTGAGTGCGGCGCGAAGCGTCTGGTTTTTCGAAAATGAACTGGATTTAACGCCAATGCGCGGCATGAAGATCGCCGGGGCCTGTGTTTGCTAG
>CAZUJO010000361.1:0-4275 GCA_964619995.1 uncultured Leptospiraceae bacterium | reverse complement strand
TTTATTTTCGGGCGCGGCAGCGAGGAGGCTCTGGCCCTTCGCGATGCGGGCGTTCCGTTTGAAGTGATTCCAGGAGTCAGCTCTGTTCAGGGCGCGTCGGCGGCGGCCGGCATTCCTCTGACGCACCGGGGAATTTCGCAGGGTTTTGCCGTATTTACAGCGCATGAAGCCGAAAATCGGTCAGGCCCACTGGCGCTTCCATTTGATTCGCTTGTGAACATGCCCACGTGCGTATTCCTGATGGGTGTAGAAAAGCTGCCTGTGATTGTAGGCAGTTTGCTCGATGCGGGGCGGGGCCCGAATACGCCCGTTGCCGTAGTTGAGAGAGGCACCACTTCGCGTCAGAAAGTATACGAAGGCACGCTTTCGAACATTCTGGAAAAATCACGGGGAGCCGCTTCGCCTGCTCTGATTGTGGTCGGGGAAGTGGTTTCGCTGCGCGGAGCGATCGCTGCATCGGAGGGCCAGGGAGCCGGAGAAGGATTTGCCGTGGATCTGCCGGCGCAGGTCCGCTTTCAGGCGTGAAGGTAGTCGCGGTACTCTTTGTAGAGCGGCGCGTCGAGTTCAGCAAGCCGGCTTTCGAGTTCCTGAATGGCTGACTCATCGTAGTCATGCACGTAGTGATACTGCAGTAAAACGAGAATTAAGAAACAGATTCGCGCACGCACGCGCTCTTTGTATTTCTCCACCACTCGTTCCAGATCGGGGTCGAGCCTTGCGAGATCCTTTCCGATCTCGCGCACTTCTTCCGGCAGAAGTTTGCGCAGATGCATGCGGCTTGCCATGCTCATGAGGCGCGCGGGAAACCACAGGACGGCCAGCTCGCGGTTTGCGTCTTTCTCTTCGTAGGTCCGGGTGAATACTTCCGCCGCCGGCCGCGATGCGATGAGCGCAGGGTCGACGATATCCGGTTCAAGGATGAATGCGTCCCTGTAATAGCTGATGCCCTTTGCGAGGGTTTCTTTGTCGTCGCCCGCCGAGGCGCAGAGGGCTTCGCCGAGCAGAAAAAGGATTTCCGGCGTTGCGCGCACCTTGCGCGCGAAGTGAAGGATTTCAATTGCGTTCGCGTAGTCTTCAATGCGGATGAGGCATTTGCCAAGGTCTGCAAGCGTGCGCGAGTCGTGCGTGAGCCCGGTGTCCTGAAACGAAAGCCTGAATTCTTCCGCGGCCCTTCCGAGGATGCCGCGCATGGCGGTTCGGAAGCTTACAAGTCCTGAAAATTCCCTGTCGTTGGCCAGCGGCTCGAACTGGTCCCAGGCCTGTACAAGAGCGGTTCCGCGGGCTCTTCCCTGTGGGACGTCGTTGAATGCCGCCTGACGGTTGTCCCAGTATGCGGCCGTATAGAAGCCGCAGATATAGTCAGACTCTTCCGGGTATTCCTCGAGCAGGGATCCGAACAGATCTTTCGCCCGCGCGAATTCCCCTCCGGCCAGGGCGTCGAGTGCCTCTTGCGCCGTCGTCATGCCGCTCAGCGATAGTTCGAGAAACTCGTGTCGAAGTCGAAGTTCGCCTCTTTGACCATGCGGATGATGGCCTGGAGTTCGTCGCGGTCTTTGCCGGTTACGCGGACCTGATCTTCCTGGATGCGAGACTGAACTTTTAATTTAGAATCTTTAATGATTTTCGTGATCTTTTTGCACTGTTCCTGGTTGAGTCCGTTCTGAATGTCTGCCTTGCACTTGTATTTGCCGCTGACATTGGACTCGAATGGACCGAACTTGAATGCTTTGAGGCTGATGTTGCGTTTGACGAGCTTGGATTGGATCACGTCGATCAGCTGCTTCAGCTTCATCTCATCCTGCGCTTCGAGATTCAGCGTGTCTTTGTCGAGCTTGATGTCGACGGGGGAACCTTTGAAATCGAAGCGATTCTCGATTTCTTTGCGAACCGCGTCCAGGGCGTTCGTCAATTCCTGACGGTCCACCTTTGAGCTGATGTCAAAAGAGTACTCTTGAGCCATGCGCTTTGATGGTGGTCCTGGGTCAGGATTGCAAGCTTTCTTTCAGAAGCTTCAGAGCTTCCTGAACTGCGCTTTCGAGTCCGGCCGCGTCTTTGCCGCCGGCCTGCGCCATCTCAGGTTTTCCTCCGCCGCCTCCGCCGATTCGCTTCGACGCTTCCCGGATGAGTTTGCCGCAGTCCGCTCCCGCTTCCACGCCTCCGCGGTTCGCCATGAAAACCAGAACCGGGCCCTTTTCGGCGCGGATGCCGAAGAGTCCGCAGAATTTCCTGTGGCGTTCTTTCAGCGAGTCGCCGAGTTTTTTGACGTCGTCGGCGGATGCGCCTTCAAATACCTTCGCCGCGATCTGGAGGTCTCCTGCCTGGATCAGTTCAGAATCCTCGAAGGAAAGCGAAGCGCCTTCCTGAGATTTCCGGACGAGTTTTGCGAATTCGCGCGGAAGCTGGTCCAGGGCCTGTCTGTCTTTTTCGATGAGATCGAAGAGCGGGGCGACGCCCGCTGACCCCTTTGCAAGCAGGACTGCTTTGTGTTCTGCCGTGGCGCGCTGCTCAATTGTGAATTTCTTTTTATCTTCCGCTGCGAGGGCCGACGCATGCACCTGATCATTGTGCGCGGCGATGGACCGCGTCATCTGCGCTATGAGCTCGTCAAAGTGGCGCGCGACCGCCGTTCCGGCAACGGCCTCGATGCGGCGGTTTCCTGCGCCCGGGCTGCTTTCTTTCAGGATGTGAAAATACTGAATGCTTCCCGTATTCGATACGTGGCAGCCTCCGCACAGTTCGCGGGACAGCGCGCCGTCGTCTCCCATGGAAATTACGCGCACTTCGGTTCCGTATTTTTCACCGAACGTGGCCAGGGCTCCCGCGGATTTCGCTTCGTCGATCGACATGATCTTTGCCTGCACATCGGCTTTTCGCGCGATCGCTTTGTTTACATGCTCTTCCACTTTGCGAAGAACATCCGGAGGGATTTTTTCTCCGTGCGAAAAGTCAAATCGCAGGTAATCCGGCGCCACAAGAGATCCGGTCTGCAGAACATGAGTTCCGAGAATATCGCGCAGCGCCTTATTCAGAAGGTGGGTGCCGCTGTGATGATGCGTGAGACTTTCGCGCCGCTCTGCATCGACGTGCATCTCTACCGAGTCGCCGACGGAGATTCTTCCTTCCGTGATTTCTCCCGCATGGAGAATCAATCCCTGCTTCTTTTTTGTATCATGGACGACGAACGAAGCTTTCGCGGACGTAATCTGGCCTGTGTCTCCCATCTGTCCGCCGCCTTCCGGGTAAAAGGGGGTATGGTCGAGAATGAGAAATGCCTGCTGGGCTTTGCCTTTGCCTTCGACGAATGGAACCGACTCGGCCGTGATGCTGTCCTGTTCCACATGCATGAGCAGAATCGCCTGAACCTTTGCGCGATCCTGAAGGCCCGCGTAGCCGGTGAACTTCGTTTCGCCGGGCGATTTGAAGTCGGCGGGGAAGCTCCAATCTTTGAAGGCAGCATGCGCCTTCGCTCTTGCACGCTGCTCTTCCATGCAGGATTCGAATGCCTTGAGGTCTGTTGAAAGGCCCTGCTTTTCCGCGAGTTCAACGGTCATCTCAAGCGGAAAGCCGTATGTGTCGTAGAGACGGAATGCTTCGGCGCCGCCGAAAACTTTTTTGCCCGCGGCCTTGAAGGTTTCCATGTATTCCCCGAAGCGCGCAAGACCCTGTTCGAGCGTGCGAAGGAATCTCTCTTCTTCTTTGCGGACGACGAGTTCGATTTCGTGCTGCCGTTCTTTCAGAGCCGGATAAAACGGCCCGAAGATCCGGATCATTTCGGGGACAATGCGGTACAGAATCGGCTCTTTGATTCCAATTTCGCGCGCGAAAAGGAGTCCGCGGCGAATGATGCGGCGGATCACATATCCGCGGCCCGTGTTGTCCGGGTAAATTCCGTCTGACAGCGCGAAGGTGACAGCGCGGGCGTGGTCCGTGAGAACGCGGAAGGACGGCGCGGTCGCAGGATTGGAAGGATCGTAAGCGAGTTTCTTTTTGTCTTCGCGCAGTGTTTCCGTGAGTCCTTCGATGAAGCGAATGATCTGCTTCATTTCGTCTGTGTCATAGACGGAATTCTCTTCGAGCTTCAGCATCGTGATGCGCTCGAGACCTGCGCCCGTATCGATGCCCGTCATCGGAAGCGGATGCAGTTTTCCGGATGTATCCTGGTGGAACTGATTGAACACCAGGTTCCAGTATTCCATAAAACGATCGCAGGAGCATCCCGGCCCGCAGGACGCATCGGGTTTCTTGTTGCAGCGCGATTCGCCGCGGTCCAGATAG
>CAZUJO010000360.1:0-4306 GCA_964619995.1 uncultured Leptospiraceae bacterium | reverse complement strand
CGTCGGCTATCCGCACGACATCAAGGGCCAGGGGATTTACGCATACGTGACTTTGAAAAACGGATTCGACCCCTCAGAAGAACTGAAGCATGAAATCCTGAACGTAGTCTCAGAAAAAATCGGCAAGATTGCGCGGCCGGATATCATTCACTGGGCGCCCGGATTGCCCAAGACACGTTCAGGCAAGATCATGCGGCGGATTCTGCGCAAAGTTGCCGAGTTCGAATTCTCATCGTTAGGCGATATTTCTACGCTGGCGGATCCCTCCGTTGTGGAAAAGCTTGTAGAAGAAAGAAAGCGAATGGGGCATTGAAGATTCATCGGACCAGGATGACCATACGCGTTTTTCGGTTGAGACTCAGGGCTTGAGTCCGTCGAGAACGGCATTCAGCACAGATTTCAGATCTTGCCTCTGATCTGAATACAGATTGATGGCCACGAGCTTCGGAAAATGAAAAGCCATCGTGCTCAGAAAGAGTATATCCACAGTCCGAGCCACCGATCCTTTGCGGATCGACCCTTCCTTCATCGCCCTGGAAACCAGCTCGGTCAGCTGTTTTCTGGCAGTGCCGAGATGGCTCTGGACACATGCCGTGTTTTCCTCAGCGGCAACATCAAAAGCATGGAACAATTCTGGCTCTCGCGCGAGTCTGCGCTTCTTCAATTCATGCAACGCCAGGAACCACGCCTGAATCAATTTGCGAGCAGGTTCTTTGCGGGTCAGAATTTCCGCGAGCCGGGAGTCGACCTCGCACAGCCATTTTCCGGTAACTGTTTCTGTGAGGGCCGCTTTGTGCGGGAAATGCTGGTAAACCGCCGCATGACTTATGCCTAGGTCGGCCGCCACATCCACCAATCGGAACTTTGAAGCGCCGAATTTGCGAATCCTGGCTTCCGCACTTTCCAGGATTCGCGCTTTGATCTCGTCGGGTTTGAGTCCGGTCCGGGGCATGCTTCCAATGACCGCAACGCGCCAGGACCGGCCAACCTGTTTTTTACTTCTTCACGGAAAGCAAATGCGCGATGCCGAAAGCGCTGTAAATACCCTCGGTGATCTTTGCAAGGTGCGAATTGTATTCTTCGACTGGCTGTCCCATTCCCATCTTGTCTACGACGGTTCGAAACGGCCGCTCGCCGCGCGGCTTGCTCAAGAGGTCTGCGACTGCGACGGCCACATTGCGCGGATTCTGCTCCGGATTGTTTGCCAATCCCTGCTCAAATCCCTTGAGGAATTCCTCCGGAAATTTCGCAGCCTCACCGAGGGCCTGCAGGCGCGCAGAATCCCCTGGCCTGACAAGGTTGTCTATGAACGTGGTGGGATATCCGCCCGGCTCAACGATGCAGGATTCGATGCCGTAGCCGGAAAGCTCGGTGCGATAATTCTCGCTGAGAGCCTCGAGGGCCCACTTGCTGGCATTGTACGGACCATAGAACGGCACTGTGATTCGGCCGAGCAGGCTTGAAATGTGAACGAGAACCCCTTCCCCGTTTGATCGGAAATGCGGGATGATGGCGCGGTTCACCCTGTGCACACCGAATACATTGATATCGAAGAGTTTCTGAAGGTCTTCCGGCGTAAACGTTTCTTGCAGACCAAGAACTCCAACCCCTGCGTTGTTGATTACAGCCGCGACCTTTCCAGCTGTCTGGACTGCTTTTGCGATTCCATTTTCAACGCTCGCATTGCTGGTCACGTCCATCTCAACGATCTTTGCTCCCAAAGCTTCAAGCTCCGATTTCGCCGCTTGATTCCGCTTCTGCGTGTCCCGCAGCGTCCCGATTACTCCGAAGCCTTTTTTCAGGAGTTCTTGAACGATTAGCTTTCCGAATCCGCCTCCGGCGCCCGTAACGATCACATTCTGTCCCATGGATTTCCTCTTTACGTAAGTTTCACATTACATAATTTATTATTTGTAAGTACGGCGATGAGAAAATTCGGCAGTTCCGAAGAAAAACAACAAGTTCAGGCCTCGGCGGCTGACTCCAGATAGAGGGCGATCGCGATCAAACGCTCAAAGCCAACCGTTCGTCCGTCCGATGATTACCCTGCCGGGGACCCCGCCGAGCGAGAGCGTGTTGCTGAGTGAAGGCACGCCTGCGCTGTTGATCGCGACAATATAGACGCTGAACGCCGTGCCGTCGTTGATATATGCGAACCTGCCATTCGGATCGAGAGTCACGAATTGAAGGTTTGGACCCAGGGCCAGTGTTGACGGTGCCGACAGAGAACCGGTAGCCGAGATATCATGCTTGCCGAGAAGTCCGCCTGCCACGTTCACTGTGTAGAGGTATTTACCTGACGGGTGCATGGCCGCCCTGAAGTTTCCTGCCGTCCCCGTAAAAGGCGAACCGGCCAGGGCCGATAGAGTCCCTGTCGTCTTATTGATCGCAAAACCCGGAATCGTTCCGCCGCTGCTCACTACATACAGATAGGATGAAGTTGGATCCACCACGATCGCATCGACGCCTGCAACGGTAGCGGTGTTCCCGAGCAAGCTGAGCGATCCAGTGGTCTGGTCGATCGAAAACATGCTGATCGGATTTGTTCCTCCGTTCGATGCAGTATAGAGATACTTACCATCCGGTGTCACCTGAATCTGCGCCATGTTCGCACAGCCGCACGAAGTTGCGAAATCCCCAATTTTTGTAAGATTCCCGGTCGTTTGATCAATCGAAAAAGCAGAAACGTCCAGACTAACATAATTCACAACGTAAAGGAAGCGACCGCCTGGATGAACCGCAGAAAAAACAGGCTGATTGTTGGCAGAAGACAGGGGAGAGCTCGTTGCAGTTACCCTGCCCGTGTATGTATCGATCGTAAAACTCCTCACGTTATTCGGCGCTGCGACTTGAATGTTCGTATAGAAGAACTTCCCCGCGGAATCGATTGAGTTCAGGTTGGTTGCGATGAACGACGCGCCGGAAACAAGAGTCATTCCTCCAGTATTTGCATCGAGCTTGTAGATGTCCGTCGTCGAGGCCAGCGGCACGTAACCATATGTGCGATCTATGCGGAAAAACAGGGCCCCCACCAGGGATCCGCAGGAAAGGTCGGCGCCTGAGCAGGCGGAGTCTGCTTTGCACAGTGTGCCGCACAGGAGGACCAGACAGAGAAAGTAGCGCATCGGTTCCTCCTTCCAACCCGCGTGGCCGCTGCAAGGTTAGCCGGTTTACGGCCATTGAGGATTCACGTGCAGAAGAGTCCACCGGAATCGGGCAGAATACGCCAGGAAAGCATCCGCCCTCGTCAACAGGGTCGGCATGGCGAACCCACATCGCAACCCTGAAAACATGAAGAGACCCTGCCTCCTCGTGTTCGAAATTATCATTCCGGAAAAAATTTTCTAGCGACTTGAGCACGCCTGCGTCCGGGATATCGAGAATGGCGAATAACGTCATTTTTTTTCACGACCGCCGGAAAACTGAGAATTTTCTTGTTTGCATCTCTGCTCAACAGTCTCTTTGTAGCGGCTGAAATTGATGAAGAGAACACATGATTCCTTTCTTTCGAATTCTTCTCGTTGAAGATGACGCGGGCTTCGCAGAGTCAGTTCAACGGATACTCTCGACATTCAACATACAAATTGATTGGGCAACGGACGGTCGCATGGCCCTCATGTGGGTTAGATCGCGACCCTATGATGCGGTAATTACAGATCTCCGGATGCCGATCGTGGGCGGTCTCGCCTTCATAGAGGAGGCGGCCCCTTTTCTGCAGGGCCTACCGGTTTTCGTAATGACGGCCTCCGATCAAAAGAAGGATGTAATTGCAGCCCGCGATTTACACGTGAGCGAGTATCTCACAAAGCCCGTGCGCCCATCGGACATCGTCCTGCGCCTGGCACGCAAGCTACCCTCAATCCCGGGGCTGCAACCTCTGACCCACTTCCCGCCGAAAGTGGCGTACAAGAGCCTCGGGTCGCAAGGCGCGGTGATCAACATCACAGGCGCGGCCGGGGACGAATTCGCGAAGATCTTTGCCGAGATGGTGATCGATATGCGAAACCACCTCGGGACTGAGCTGGCCGCAATCGAAGTTTCCGTTGCGCGAGAGTTTGGTTATGACTCGAGGTCCATTATCCTGATAGAACAAGCAATCGATCAGTTATCGCGCAAACTACGAGTGCACGCGCCCAGTATCCGTCTCGCAGGCGACTACTGGGATGATGCCCGCGAAACATTCGGGGACGCAGCCAGGAAAGGAATCCTGGGAGGCGTGAAATGGCCCTAAGATACCTTCGGACTGCTCTTCCTTTCGTTTTCGGCGGGTTAATCTTTCTACTGGATATCACTGTACCGCGTGGAT
>CAZUJO010000359.1:0-4311 GCA_964619995.1 uncultured Leptospiraceae bacterium | reverse complement strand
CCTGAACGTGATTCGCAAAGCGTTTACTGAGGTGCTTCTGAGCGCTCTTCATCACAGGCCGAAATATCCTGCGGCCGAGGCTACCCGGAAACTGGAAGAGGCGCGCAAGGCGTGAAAGCCCGCGGCGCTCCGCACAGAATCTACCGTAAATTTAGTCCTTCGCGGGGCGACCGGATTCCAACCGATGCGAAACTGCGCGCCATCCTCGACGTGTGGCTTTCGCATGTCGGATATCCGAATGCGCATGTGGAACTCACGATTTCGAACGACCGCGCGATTCGTAAGATCAACCGCGAATTTCGCGCGAAAGACAAAGCCACCGATGTCTTGAGCTTTCCGGCGCAGGAGTTCACGCGCGGGCGCAGACCCGCTCTCAAGTCTTCCGTATTTGGCGCGCCCGGGCGAAACGATTCCTTTGCTCTCGGAGACCTTGTGATTTCCATTCCAACGGCGCGCCGCCAGGCGCGCGAGATCGGTCACAGCGTGCAGGACGAATTTTACAGACTTCTCGCGCACGGCCTGCTGCACCTCTGCGGATTTGATCACGAGCGTTCGGCGGCGGAGGAAAAAAGAATGATCGCAGAAGAGGACAAACTTCTCTCGTTACTCGACGCGGGAAAATGAAGGGAACGCCATCCGGGGGAAGGTAAGGAAGCAATGGAACTGAAAGGCACAACAGTAGTCATCACAGGCGCAGCAGGCGGACTCGGGAAGGCCATGTCGCATGCATTTGCGAAGCGGGGCGCACTCGTTGTCATGTCTGATCTTCGCGAAGAGAGCCTCATGGCGGCTGTCCGTGAAGTGGAGTCCTCGGGCAGGGCGGTTGGAGTGACGGCAGACATTTCGAAAGAACCCGATGCAGAGCGGCTCATGAAGACGGCGGCGGATCAGTCCGGCAGGCTCGATGTGGCCGTGTTGAATGCAGGCATTCTGCGCGACGGGCTTCTTGTGCGGGTGGACAAGGAAACGGGCAAAGTAAAAGGGAAGATGGGCCTCGATCAGTGGCAGGCCGTCATTGATGTAAACCTGACGGGCGTTTTTCTAACAGGGCGAGAAGCCGCCGTGCAGATGATTGAGACAAAATCGAAGGGCGTGATCATTCCGATCGCATCGGTTTCCATGCACGGAAATCCAGGTCAGACGAACTACTCTGCTGCGAAGGCCGGAGTTGCGTCGATGACGAAACTCTGGGCGCAGGAGCTCAGCCGCTTTCGCATACGTTCCGCCGGAATCGCTCCGGGTTTCATCGCCACAGACATGGTCATGAAGGATATGAAGCCGGAAGCTCTTGCGAAGTGGGAGCAGGTGATTCCAATCGGACGCCTGGGCCGGGCGGAAGAAATCGCGCAGACTGCGGTCTTCATTTCCGAGAACGATCTCGTGAATGGAACGGTGCTTGAAATTACGGGAGGCGTGAAGGTGTGAATCCCGCCTTCGCAGCTCTGGGGTTTCGCAACTACAGGCTGTGGTTTTTTGGACAGCTTGCATCGCTCATCGGAACGTGGATGCAGGCAACCGCGCAATCGTATCTGATCTATCAACTCACTCATTCGCCTGCATACCTCGGGTATGTGGGATTTGCATCGGGCGCTCCTGCAATTCTCGGTCTATTCGGTGGCGTTGTGTCGGACCGGATGAGCAGACGCATCCTGCTCATCATCACGCAAACGGCGATGATGCTGCTTGCGGCGGTTCTTTCCGGGCTCACATTCTTCGGCGTCGTGCAGCCCTGGCATATTTTGATTCTCTCCACGTTACTCGGCATTGCCAACGCGTTCGATGCCCCCGCGCGTCAGTCCTTTGTTTCCGAGCTTGTGGACCGCGGCGCGCTTACGAATGGAATTGCGATCAATTCGCTTATGTTCAACACAGCCCGTGCCGTGGGACCCGCTGCCGCCGGGGCAGCGTACGCGGCGAAGGGGCCGGCCTTCTGCTTTTTCGTGAATGCTCTTTCGTTTCTTGCCGTCATCGCCGCTCTCGCCGCGATTCGAACGCCTGCGCGGCCGGAGGCGGTTCGCGCGTCTCTCGTGCACCAGATTCGCGAAGGCGTGAGTTTCGCCTTTCACGAACCCGTCATCCGTATCATTCTGCTTACGGTGGGAATGGTGGCGGTGTTCGGCCTGGGCTACATCACTCTCATTCCCGCATGGACCGTGCAGATGCTCCACGGTGACGCAGGCGAGGTGGGCTTCCTGCAGGGCGCGCAGGGCCTTGGCGCGCTTCTCGGATCGGTCGCAATCGCGGTCATTGGCGGAAGAACGCGCCGCGGCTCACTTCTCCTCGGCGGTCTGTGTCTCTTTCCGATTGCCGTATTTGGTTTCGCCTGGGCCCGGAGCGTGCCTGCTTCCGCAGCCTTCCTGGTCATGGGCGGGTTTTTCGTGATGTTTGTGTTCAATCTCGCAAACGCAATCGTTCAGACGATTGTGCCGGACGCGCTGCGCGGGCGCGTGATGAGCGTGTACACGCTCTGCTTTCTCGGAACCATGCCGCTCGGGAGCCTTGCGGCCGGGACTCTTGCCGAGTGGCAGGGCGAGCTGTTCACCGTGGTCTGCGGCGGCGCCGTGCTGACGTTATTCGGCACGGCTATGTGGATCTTCTCATCTCGCCTGCGCGCGAGCGTCTGACGCGCGTTCGCTGAGGCTCGCGAAGATCACTTCTTCAGAAGGGTTTCAAGCATTTCCGCGAAGGCGTTCAGCGCATCCACGTTTGTGAAGATGCCGACCACTCTTCCGTTGTCCATTACGATCGCCGATCCGTACTTGCGCGCAGCCATCGTCTTGACGACGTCGTCGGTCTGGGAGTCCGGAGCCACTGTGTAGGCGTCCTTGTGCGCGAGATCTGCGACGGTTGCCTTTCGCGGGTCCACGCCCTGAAACGATTCCATGAGCTTGAGATCGCGGTCTGAAAGAATGCCGAAGAACTCGCTGCCCTTCATAACGGGGAGGTGGCGAAAGTTGTTTTCCTGCATGAGTTTGTGCGCCTCGGCAAGCGTTGCTGTATGCGGCACTGTGACCGGCGTCGTCGTCATGTATCGCTGGATGGGCGGGATGGCTCTATGCATTCGAAATCTCCTTATGTCTGATTTGAGAATATATCGCAGACGGCCGGATCATCCTATGACACCGATCATAGTTTTTTGCTTTCATTTTGTATTTTAGGGCGCACACTGGATTTTCGAACCCCTGCGGTTCGATATAGTACACAGCATGAAGACAACGCTTTGCCTGATCCTGACTCTCCTTGCGGCCGGCCTGCCAGCGCAGGCGCTCGAGGACAACATCGTCTATCGGGAAGCGGTCGACAATGCGCGCAAATCTGGATTCGGCGATCTGGAAATCGACAACCTTCACGGGATCATTGCGAGCCGCGTCAAAGACATCGTCGCTGCAGGCGGACTTCCCGAAGGCCCGGGCAATTTCGATGAACTTACGGACCAGGCGAAGGTGCGGCCCGTCATTGTCGGAAAAGACCGGGAAGGAAAGCGCTTTCTGAGAATCCGCCTTCGCGACGGCTTCAGCCTGTCGTCCGCCGAGTTTCCGGCGCAGTTTGTGTTTCGCGCGCACTGCTATCTCTACCCGAAAGATGACGGAAGCCTTGAAAAAATTGTCTTTCAATTCTATCGCATCAATCATTCGGGAACTTCCTACGTCCGCGATATGCGGCGTTACATCCATCCGGATCCCCGGGATCAGGCCCAGGCCGCCGGCAAGCCCATCGGAGCGCCTTTGCAGCTGCTCGATAACAGCAAGCTGACGGTGGAGTTCTACGAAGCGCCCTCCACGGTGAAGCCAAAGTGGGAGGGATCGGACGGAGTTCCGGACGGCGCCCCGGACTGGAAACCGATTTCCGCGCTGGAACTCAATACGAACACGAAAGATCCAATTCCGTATCCCAAACAGGCCCAGATCGTGCTTAATTCCAAAAAGCTCCTTCTGAGCGTGCCCGCCGGATCCTTCCCGGAACGGGCCCTTCCGAGGGCCCAGGTGGAAAACATGCCTTGACAGTCCGGGCCTGAATCCGAAATTGCCCGGAATCTATGAGAAATTATCATGTTATTGTCGTGATCAAGGATGTTCCAGACGTCGAAGACCTGAAGAAGGGCGTAGTCCAGTTGCTCGGCCGTCACAATGCGAAAGTCGGAGAAGAGCAGAAGTGGGGAAGCCGTCGTCTGCCGCATGGAATGCAGCATGAGCACGTAGGAATCTACTATTGCATCAACGCACAGATGGAAGCCGGTCATGTTAAGGAACTTGCGCACGACCTGAACATCCAGCCGGGCGTGCTTCGTTTCATGGTGTCCAGAGCGGATGG
>CAZUJO010000358.1:0-4314 GCA_964619995.1 uncultured Leptospiraceae bacterium | reverse complement strand
CAACTGCACCATCCATGTGGATTCTTCCGGCGGAGTTGAGATCGGCGACTACACGCTCGTGGGACACAACTGTATGATCCATTCCTGCACAATCGGCAGCGGATGCCTCATTGGAATCGGCTCTGTGATTCTTGAGGGCGCTCAGATCGGCGACGGCGCGATGATCACGGCTGGCTGTCTCGTGCGCGGCGGAAAGAAGATCCCGCCGTTTTCCATGGTTGTGCAGAAAAACGGCGAACTGATTGTCTATGAAAAGAAGGCCCGCACACTTCTGGCCATTGCCGGCTGCGTAGAGTATGCCGAGCTCGCGCGCCGGGTCGAGAAAGGAAAGTTCGGCCCCTTTACGGAAGCAGAGGAAAAGGCTTTTTATCGCGAGGCGGAAGCTGTCTACGCCCGCTTATTTGGAGAAGCATCATGAGCACAGAGAAAATTCTTCAGGCAATCGAAGACATCCGCCAGGGGCGCATGATCATCCTGGTTGACTCAGAAGACAGAGAGAACGAAGGCGATCTCATCATTGCGGCAGAATATGCAGATGCCCAGGCTGTTAATTTCATGGCCGTTCACGGCAGGGGCCTCATCTGTGTTCCCGTCGATGAAGAGACGGCCGAGCGGCTTGAACTCGGGCCGATGGTTCGAAGAAACACAGATCAGTTTCGCACGAATTTCACCGTCAGCGTCGATGCGGCGCATGGAACCACAACGGGGATTTCTGCCGCAGACCGCGCGCAGACGATCAAGGTGCTGGCCGACAGCACATCTCGTCCTGACGATCTGATCCGCCCGGGACACATCTTTCCTCTCATTGCAGCCCGCGGCGGGGTTCTCAAACGCGCAGGTCACACCGAAGCATCGACGGATCTCGCGCGCCTCGCCGGACTGCGTTCCGTCGCTGTGATCTGCGAGATCATGAACGAAGACGGAACAATGGCGCGCATGAATGATCTCAAGTCGTTCGCTGAAAAGCATCATCTGAACATCTACACGATCGAAGATTTGATTCGCTACCGCCGCCAGCACGATACGTTGATCCGCAAAGAGGTCGATGCGCGCATTCCCACAGACTGGGGCGAATTTCGCGTGATTGCTTATTCAACCACCGTAGATGAAAAAATTCACCTGGCAGTGGTGCACGGAGACGTTAAGGGAAAGGAGAATGTTCCTGTGCGAGTGCACAGCGAATGTCTCACGGGCGATGTATTTCATTCGCTCCGCTGTGACTGCGGCGAGCAGCTCGCGCGAGCATTGTCGTATATCGCCAAACAGGAGTGCGGAGTGTTGCTCTACATGCGCCAGGAAGGACGCGGCATCGGACTCCTAAACAAACTGAAAGCGTACGAGCTGCAGGATACGGGACTCGACACGGTCGAAGCGAATGAACGGCTTGGGTTTCCGGCGGATCTGCGCGACTACGGAATCGGCGCGCAGATGCTCTCTTCGCTGGGAATTACGAGCATGAAACTTCTCACGAACAATCCGCGGAAGGTTGTGGGGCTCGAAGGCCACGGTCTGGTCATTACGGGCCGCATCCCAATCGCTGTTGAGCCGGGGGATGAGAATCGCAAGTACCTCACCACCAAGAAAAACCGGCTCGGGCACCTGCTCGATACAGTCTGAGCCGCGCCCCTAGGAAACCGGGACGACGAGCACTTCGATGCCGATGGAGCGGATGACTCCAGCCACGGCCTCAGCATCCGGCATGCTTCCTTCGAACACTTCCGCACGCCCGTTCTGATCCACGGCCAGAGCAATTTCGAATGCTTCGCGGTAGGCGATGCCGAGCGCCTTCATGCAGACGCTGATCACCTGCTCGTAGGTGTTCGTGTCGTTGTCGATGATGATTACGCGGAAATTGCCCTGAGATTCCGTCTTGCGGGGGGCAAATGCCTCGAATTTCCCGGGCGCCTGTCTCAGTTCCAGAAGCAAGGGTTTCTTAAACCAGCCTTGCGCCTGAGCGCAAGAAAATAATTGATCGGCACAGCCTCGCGGGATTCCTGCAACTATGGAGCCAGAATCAGGCGTAAGCGCGGCCCCGCAGCCGGATCCGCCGGAGTTCATCGACTTTGACCTGCATCTGGAATATCTGATCCAGCAGAACAATCCGCGGATCATGAACCTGGAGCGCCGGATTCCCAATAACTATCCCTGGCAGCGGCTCCTCGAGAAACACTTCAGCAATCCCCCCTTCGAGCTCACGCGGGATGACTGCGAAGTGGTACTCGAGGCTGGAAAGAAAGTCTACCGGCTCCAGGAGACTCGCAAACCCACGACCTTCCATTCTCTTTTTCGCTTCCTTGAATTCTTCCGCGCCAATACGGAAAGTCTCACAGAGAACCTGAATCGAATCGAGCAGCACTATGACCGGGTTCACAAAACCAAACACGAGAACACCGGCCTTCGTGGTCTGCTGCGCAAGCAGTGGACGAGCGAAATGATCGACAACAAGCATGAGATCATCGCACAGGCTCTTCAAAAGGATACCAACGTGGACTCCGTTCTTGGAAAGCTCGAACAGCTTCTTGCCGAGAATCTTCCCGTAACATCGCGCTGGCAGTATCTGCTTGCGCCGTTTGCCCAGGAAGTGATTCAGTATGTAAACCACAACCTTCGCGAAGGCGCTTTCAATCTGCGGATGTATTATCCGGTTCGGACGATGGAAGACAAATTCAAGCCGCACTATTCAAACGCGATGCGTTATGCGGTTGAACTTCTCGATTCAGCGCGCATCACCTCTGCTTTCGTAAAACGGCTCTGAGGCAGAATGCAGTTCCTCCGGAAAAATCTCGTAACCATCATCCTGGCTGCCGCCGTCGGCGGGTTTCTCCTCTACCAGCGCATCCCCCTCTGGAAAGCAGACGCAGCGCTCGACGGATCCCCCCTTCCGGCCGGGATTTATCCGACGCTCGATGGATACACGATCGATCCGGGGAGCGCGAAAAACAAAGTCATTCTGCTTTCATTCTGGGCGACCTGGTGCATGCCCTGCCGGGTTGAGATGCCGATGCTCGTATCCTTGAAAGAGGAACTGGCAAAGGAATCGTTTGAGATTCTTGCGGTGACGGATGAAGATCCCGCTGTTGTTAAGGCATTTATCGCAGAGCATCCTGTAAACTTTCCTGTGCTGCTCGACCAGGAAGGACGATTGCACAATGCGTTTCAGGTCCAGGTATTTCCAACGCTGCGCCGATTTGAAAACGGACGGCTTGTTTCGACTTCACACGGGATCGACTGGCTTTTGAAATTTAAAGTTCGCCATGCCGTTACCGGAAAATATTTCTGACTGCAATGTCGGATAACAGAAAGATCGGCGTTCTCGATTTTGGCGGCCAGTACGCCCATCTCATTGCTTCGCGCATCCGCCGCCTGGGCGCGCTCGCTGAAATCGCAGACCCGGAAACTCTGACGCCGGCCGAAGCGCGCGATCAGTTTCGCGGTTTGATCTTTTCCGGAGGTCCGGCTTCCGTCTATGAAGAAGGCGCGCCGCATTCGGATCCTGCGCTTCTATCCGCCGGGCTTCCGATTCTCGGAATCTGCTACGGGCATCAGCTGATTCAACATCAACTCGGCGGTGAAGTAAGCCGTGCAGGTCGTCAGGAATTTGGCCGCGCATTTCTGCACGTTCGCGACCGCAAATCGATCCTCGAAGGTGAGCATGGCGCTGCCGCGTCCGTCTGGATGAGCCACGGCGATGAAGTCGTCCGTCTCGCTCAGGGATTTGAGGCAATTGCGCAGACAGACGACTGCCGTTATGCGGCCGTGTATCATCCGGGCAAAAATCTTGCAGGAATTCAATTTCATCCGGAAGTTCAGCACACGGAGCACGGGGACCGTTACCTGGCGAATTTCGTGCGGATCTGCGGGCTTTCCGACAGCTACAGAATCGGCGATTTCCTGAGCGCCGCGAAAGTGAAACTCAAGCAGGAGATCGGCGATCGCAGTGTATTCTTCCTTTTGTCCGGCGGCGTGGATTCGACGGTAGCGTTTACGCTCCTTACCGAGATTCTTCCTCCGGAGCGCCTCTATGGCCTGTTCATCGATACCGGCTTCATGCGCAAGAATGAAGGCGAAGAGGTTTCCGAAGCTCTGCGGGCGCATGGAATTCGCCTCAATATCGAAGATGCCCGTGAACGTTATGCGGCGAGTCTTCGGGGAGTGGTCGACCCGGAGAAAAAACGCAGAATCATCGGCGATCTGTTCCTGGAAATCCAGGCAGACTGCGTTCGCCGTCTGAACCTGGACCCGGATCACTGGCTCCTGGGGCAGGGGACGATCTACCCGGACGTTATCGAGTCCGGCGGCGCCAAGACCAAGAAG
>CAZUJO010000357.1:0-4316 GCA_964619995.1 uncultured Leptospiraceae bacterium | reverse complement strand
CTGAGAAAGGGCCCGCCCGTATCGCGCGTGGAATCCGTGACCGCATCCCCCTCATAAACACCCCTTCCGCCAGGGTTTCGGATCGCCTGAATTCTGGGCCAGGGCCCTCTTTTTCGGGTAAAAAGCAATCATCGACCGGGGCCGTTTCACCGACTCTTGAAAGGACGGCCATGCAAAAACTCAAAACGATCACATCCCTCGAATCCGTGCTTGAGGCCTGGGACCTCTACTCCCACCGCAAGTTCGACGCAATCCTCGCCCACGCCGAGTATGCGGAATCTCCTTCCAGGGATCTGCGCGATCTCAGGCGTCTCGCCGAGCTCGAAGTGCACAGGAAATCGAGCGCGCCCGAAGGGGACCTCTTTGCGCCGCTCGTTCTGGCCATGCAGGCGTATTTCGACGTCCGCTACGCCGAGGCAGAACGCCTGCTCGGCCGATGGCTGGAAGAAAAGGAATACCACACAGCTCTCATCCTGGAGCGATTTCTCGAATGCGCTTTCACCTGCGACCGTTACCAGGATGCGTATCATATATTGAAGAAATTTATTAAAATCCCTTATTACAAAGACCGGCTCGCCGACGACATCGTGCGCAGCGCGCATCACTCGGACCTTCACAAAGAGGCCGTCGCTCATTACCGCGACCTGGCGGGATCGATCCGCGAACATGCCATCCACCAGAAGGCCGCCCTCTCCATGGTGCGCCTCGGAATGTTCCGCGAAGCCGAACGTCTCTTGATCAAGCTCTTTGAAAAGATCACAGGCAAGAAATACGGCTACTCGGAAGAGCAGTTTGACGCGCTCAGAAAAGAATACGCGGATCGCGCAGGCCAGATCGACCGCAAGAAAGCAACGGCGGATGACGTTATGGAACTGGGCCTTGCGTATCTCTTCTCCAGCCGCTACGACGAAGCCCTTCGCCTTTTTGAAACCCTCAGGCGCAAAGCGGCCTGAGGATTACTCACGCCCATCAGCCCCGGCACTCACGCGTCCAGAGCCGCATGAGCCGCTTAAGATTTCAAGGCAAGGATAGCTCTGGCCTCTTCGACCGTGGCCGGCTCCCTTCCCGTATCGCGCGCCATGCGCACAGCTTTCTCTACAAGTTCGCTGTTTGAGTTCGCCATCACTCCGGGCGCCACATAGAAATTGTCTTCAAGACCGACGCGGATGTTGCCGCCGAGCGACAGGGCCGCGGCAATCAGGATCCACTGCACGTGGCTGATTCCGATCACTTCCCAGACCGATCCTTCCGGAATCTGCTCCGCCATGTTCGCGAGATTTTTCGCCGTCGCCGGAATTCCGCCGAGCACACCGAGTATGAACGAAAACTGCAGCGGACCTTTCACAAGTCCCATGTCGAGAAACGGACGGATGTTTGAGCAGTGTCCCGTGTCGAAACACTCGAGCTCCGGCTTCACTCCTGATTCAACCATGTTCTTTAGAAAGAACTCGATCGTATCGAATGAATTCTCGAACACCCATTTAAAAACAAAACCCTTCTTGCCTGCGTTGTATTTCGCGTAATTCATCGACCCCATATTCAGCGCGCCGATTTCAGGCCGCAGCTCTGTGATGTGACGGATGCGCTCTTCTTTCGGAACCTCAACTGCGCCCGTTGAGAAGTTGATGATGACCGGGCTGCGCTTGCGCACTTCTTTCATGATTTCAGAATAAACCTCTACGCGGTGCGACGGACGGCCGTCATCTTCGCGCGCATGAATGTGCACGACCGACGCGCCCGCTTCATACGCGCGCCGCGCCTCTTCGCCGATCTCGGCCGGCGTGTACGGGATCGCGGGGCACTGCTTTCGCGTTGCAGCGACGCCTGTGAGTGCGCACGTCACGATCACCTTTCGATCCAGGATGCTTTCGGGTTCCACCATTTGGCTGTTTTCCGCTCGACCGACGTTTTTGAACACACTTTCTCCGCGCCCCGGCGCAGGGGCAGATTATGTCGCATACCTTTCTAGCCCGCCTGGTGCAGACAGCAACGCACGCAAAGACCGCCTGCAAGCGCGTCTCAAAATGACGAAGCCGCGTTCATGTGTCGTTCGTACGTTCCTGCGTAGCGTTCGTTCACGCGACAGACGACCAAGGCCGGAGAGTCCCCTGAAATCGCCGCTGAATTGCGGCAGAATCCTAAAAAAAACTTGCGCATACCCGCATGAGAGGGATCGATAAGGTCGATTTTTTGACCCCCTGGGAGTCACCTGGCGAAGCTATGTCCGCACGACCGCGCCGCGCGAATTTCGAATTCCTGGAACGATCCGGCGCTTTTGTTACCCTGCATTGAGTGAGCATTCGCGTCACTCTCATCCGCGTTAACCGCCTTCCCCACCTCTGCGTTCAAATCGTACGCACCGAGGCCTTCGCGCGAGCGACCAACTCTCTTCGCCGGATTCCTGGCGCGGTCTTTCATGAGAAGCGAAAGGGTTGGGTCATTCCGATCAATCCCGGGACCATGAGGTCCATGGAACTTGCGTTCGGTTATCGCGGCCGCTATGACCGGCTCGAGACGCTCAGGCGCGAAATGTCCGCGCGAAAATACAGCGCCGCAACCATGCGCGCTTATCTTGCGTTCAACCGGAGCTTCCTCATTTTCGCGGGAGTGCCTCATACGGAAATCCGCGACCGGCATCTTCAGCAGTTTCTCGACTTTCTGTCATCCGTCCGCGAGGCGTGTGCGGCGACGCTCAACCTCGCCATCAGCGCGATTCAATTTCACTTCGGCCTTCTTCGCAGGATCAAAACACCCTTTCACGTGCGGCGCCCCACAAAGGACCGCCATCTTCCCTGTGTTCTCAGCCCGTCTGAAGTCGCCCGGATTCTCGCCGCGCCGAAGAATCTGAAGCATCGCGCGATGCTCGCAATGATCTATTCGGCAGGCCTTCGCGTGAGCGAAGCTGCGCGGCTTCGGCGCGAAGACCTCGACTTCGAACGCGGCATGATTTATATCCGGCGCGCGAAGGGCCGAAAGGACCGTTATACGATCTTCTCAAAGCGCCTTCAGACACAGATCCGCGATTATCTCGGCACGGTTCCGCCAGGCCCCTACGTGTTTGCAGGCAGGGAACCGGGCATGCCCGCTGCCGTTCGCACCATCGAAAAGGTTTTTGAACAGGCGATTCAAAAGGCGTGTATTGAACGGCGCGCGAGCGTCCACGACCTTCGCCACGCATTCGCCACCCACCTGCTCGAACGCGGCACCGACCTGCGCTATATCCAGAAGCTCCTCGGACATTCCAGTTCCCGCACGACGGAAATCTACACGCACGTGTCCAGGACTTCCCTTTCGCGCATCCTGAGCCCCCTCGACGATCTCTGACTCTGCACACCCTGCACTCGTGCGCGCACGCACGCGCGCACGCACACACACGCCCACCCGCTCGCACACGCCGACGCCGCCCGTTTCCCGCACGGAAAAGACTTGCGAACGCACCCTCGTCATCGTACCAATCGTAAAAGGAGTCTACTCATGAAGCTGCCCGCTCTCGCGTCCCTCACGCCCATCGCCGACCGCCGGTTTCGCTCGCCTTTAGCCCCGCGGCTACTCCGCTCATGGCTTTCGAGACTCCTCTTGCTCACAACCCTCCTGCTTGTGGCCGCAGCCCCCCTCGCTGCGAAGGACTACCGGGCGCGCATTGTGGGCAAATGGGCGACCCTCAGCATGACGGATGGAGAAGATACCCGCCAGATTCCTCAGGGCAAATCCCTTACCTGGGACTTCCAGGAGGACGGCACGCTTCTTGTGGTCATGTCCGATGACAAAGGCGGCACGAATCGAACGACCTGGAAGATCCGGGGTGAAACCATCCTCATCGGCAATACGAACGCTCAGCCCGATGTCATCCAGTTCGCCTTCTACGACGACCTCTTGATTCTCTCCAGGCATCCGGACGACAACTTCGTCCTCCAACGCCAGGACGAATGACCGCCTGCCCCACCCCCGCATCTTATCACGCAATTTTCACACGCATTACACACCCCAGGCGGCATTATCACGCAATCCCGCCACGCTTTACATCCACCACGGATATTCTCAGTTAGCCGGAAATTCCCACCCGCGATCAGAATTTGTTTGCGCGCGGACCTCCTGTCCGCGCTACGTAACATCATGATATTGAATGCTCGCAAAACAAGCTGGAGACCCTTTCCGCCTCCGGACCGCATCCGTACCGTCGAAGCGCCCGACGGTCCTGGCCTCTACCAATTGCGTGACCGGGACGTGTATGTTCTTTTTGGGATCGGCGGCAACGTCCAACGTCGGATGCAGTCTCTCATGCCGAAACCCTGGGGAAGAGGGACTCGCAGGAACAC
>CAZUJO010000356.1:0-4363 GCA_964619995.1 uncultured Leptospiraceae bacterium | reverse complement strand
CCTTTGTCCTGCACAACCCGGAGAACAGCGGAAGACGGATGCACGGGCATGACGCCCTCAAGTTCGGCAAGCGCTTCTGCGCTCACGTTTTCAATTTCAACGGTGAGAAGATCGAGGCCCCGCGCAAACGCACGCACGGTTGCAGGATCCGTAAGACTTCCCTGAACAAAGCGGTCTGCAATTCGGCCTGCCGGAGCTTCCGCGTCCGGATCCAACACTGCGCAAGAAACATCCCATTCGCGCGCCGCGCTTACGAGGAAACGGCCCAGCTGGCCGCCGCCGAGAATTCCAATCATTCACCAGATTTTGCGCCGGACCCTGGTTCTTCGCCCAATTTTTTTGCCTGAAACAGAAGCTGCAGCGCCCGATCCGAATCCCCTTTGAACAGGTAAAGAAAACTCAAATCCATGAGGTCTTTGATTTCCTGCTGCTTTGTTTCGTCCGCGGCTGCTGCAGTTTCTTTTTTGGCCTTGCGCACTTCGAGAACGCGGCGCGTTCTTTCCTGGATTTTCTGGTCCATGCCGTCAAACATGGCGGCGAACTCATCGTCTTTCTCTTCGCGGGCCTGGCGCACATGATCCGTAAAGGAAGTGAACTCGCTTGAAACTTTCGCCAGCTTGAGGAACTCCTGTTTCGACTGCTCCACGCTTCCCGTCGCAAGCAAGAGAGATGCGCGGAGATTTTCAAACGTCTGGTCGCCGGGTTTGTGCGAAAGGTAAGCCTGCACGGCCTGGAGCGCGTCCGCCTCTTTACCGCGGCCGCTCAGACTGACGGCAAGGCCCAGCGCCGCAATGCGGTTCGAAGGCTCAACCACGAGGGCGTTCTTAAAGTAAATTTCCGCTTTCTCCGGCTGCCCCGCCTTTTCATAGAGATAGGCAAGGACAATGTGCGCGCGGAGCATCCGCGGATGAATGCGAAGGGCCGCCTTGAGATGATGACGGGCATTTTCAAGATCATCTTTGCGAAAATACTCTGTGCCGAGATTAAAGTGCACGGCCTCATCTTCGCCAAGGGCGAGCGCTTTTTCGAAGTTGGGAATCGAAAGATCCGGGCGTGATTTGCGCGCATAGATGGCGCCCAGATTGTTGTAGGCTGCGCGAAAATTCGGATCGAGCCGGAGTATCTCGGTATAGTATTTCACCGCGTCATCCGGCTTTCCCTGGCGTTCGAGCGCCAGGGCCCCGTCGTACAGTACTTTAATTTCCTTCATGCCTCGGTGACTTCCAGACTTAGATCAAGGAACCGCGTCGTGTGCGTGAGAAATCCCATGCTGACCCCCACAGGAAGATCGAGGCCGGCAAGATCGGCAAGCCGCGCAGGCGTCCATCCGCCCGAAATTTCAACGATAGGCGGCGTTGATCCGGATTCAGCGCAAAGACGTTTGACAAGAGCCACGGCGCTCCGCACGCGCTGCGCATCCATGTTGTCGAGCAGAAGGACGCGCGGGTTTTTCGCAAGCGCCTCCGGGATCTGGGACTCGCTGTCGACTTCTACTTCAATCGGAAGCCCCGGGTATTTCTGCGCAATCTGGTCCATCGCGCGCGTGATGCTTCCTGCGGCCGCGATGTGATTGTCTTTGATCATGGCCATTTCGCTGAGATCAATGCGGTGGTTTGTGCCGCCGCCTGTGTATACGGCGTATTTCACAAGGCGCCGATAGCCCGGAAGAGTCTTGCGCGTGTCGAGGACGAATACTCCGGGCGGCGATTTTGAAACGGCGTCATGCGTAACGGTCGCAATGCCGCTCAGATACTGGAGGAAATTCAACATCAGGCGCTCGATGCGCAGAATCCCGCGCACGCTTCCTTCTATAGAAAGAAGCGCATCCCCTTTCGCGAAGACAGAGCCGTCCGCCATCGCATCGCGAACGTCCACCTCGAGACCCGTCATCTCCCGGAAGATTTCACCCAGGTGACGCAGGAGAGGAACTCCGCAAAGCACGCCCGGCTCGCGAGCTATGAGGCGGGCCGACGCGCGTCGTTCGGGGCCAAAGATCGCTTCCGATGTAGGATCTCCTGCAGGCGCGTCTTCCGATATGGCAAGCCTGAGCAGGGTCTCGCAATCGGAGCGGGCAATCGTGGTGACTGGGGAAGTATAATGCGGCCGCATGGCTCACTTACGGAATTGAGCGGGCAGAGCGTCAACCACAGCCTCAACATCGTGACGCTCCCCGGAGGCGCGCAGAACGGTCAGTTTCAGCCGGGTGCCGGGAGTTCTCTCCAGGATCGCAGAACGCAGTGAGGCAGAGCGGCCTACGCGGTGGCCGTCGACTGCAACGATCGTGTCTCCGATTCCAAGGCCGGCCTGAATCGCCGGGCTGTTGGGCATGATCTGCACGATTTCCACGCCCTGGCGCGTTTCCTGATAGAGGACGCCCAGATAGGAGGGGCCGCTGCGCGGAACCGCGCCGGCACAGCCGAGCAGGAGAAGCAGAGGTAGAATCCTCACCCTATGAGTATCGGACCTGATGGTGCCGAATTGCAAGCGTTTCTGAGAGAAAGTCAGGTTCCGGAGCAAGGCCGAAACGGGGGCGGGTCGGGCAATAGACTGGAAAAGATCAAAAGGAAACCTTCGCCGAAACAGAATTTCAGCGAAGGCGTAATAATCAGCGGCCTCTTTTCTTTGAGAGGGACGCCTTCTTGGTTCCACGCTTGGGCCAGCTCTTGCGATAGGCCTGATCGGAAATCTGCTTCGGCTTCAGACCAAACTTGCGAGCAATGTCGCCCGGTTCCTGACCGGCACGATATGCCTTTTCAATGCTTGCCTTCTGCGAAGTTGAAAGATCTGTCCAGTTCTTCTTCATGAACACCTCACTGGGGGATACCTTGAAAACAAACATTTTATCCAAGTGGTCAATAATAAATCGCGTCAGCTGTCTTTACTTGAAAATTTTTTTCAACTTCGCGCGCGAAGACCGGAACGAACGACATGAATTTGGGAACGAACGACATCTAAACTCCGCGAAGGCGAACGTGCGCGAAGGCATACAAATTTTCGCGCGTGCGAAAGGCGATGAGTTAACCCGATTGCGCGTTTGCTGGCCGCAGGGCGCGCGAAAGAAGCGGCGAAAATACGGCGGCTGAATCTCAATTGACAGCGTGTCGGCGGAACGTGCGAAATGTTCCATGAGCCTCCCTGAGTCCGTCCTCATTGCGAATCGCGGCGAAATCAGCGCGCGCATCGTGCGAACCTGTCGAAAACTGGGAATTCGTTCCATTGTTGCGCATTCGAGCGCCGATCGCGACAGTCTCGCAGTGCGAATCGCAGACGAAGCGGTGGAAATCGGCCCTCCGGACTCACGCAGCTCATACTTGAACATCGAAGCAATTATCGCCGCATGCAAGAAGACGCGCGCTGCGGCCGTGCATCCCGGGTATGGATTTCTGTCGGAAAACGCCGCGTTCGCAGAACGACTTCTGGCGGAGAAGATCACGTTTATCGGCCCATCGCCGGCCACAATTCGTGCCATGGGCGACAAGATCTCGGCGCGCAAGCTGATGCAGGAGAAAGGAGTGCCGGTTGTGCCCGGCTACAACGGCGATGATCAGAGTCCGGCAAGGCTGCAGAAAGAAGCAATGACGATCGGCCTGCCCGTGCTGATCAAGGCATCCGCGGGCGGCGGCGGACGCGGCATGCGCGTTGTGACGAAAGAGGAAGAATTTATTCCGGCGCTCGAAGCGGCCAAACGGGAAGCGCTCGGCGCATTCGGCGATGACCGCGTCTTCGTCGAAAAATACGTTTCGAGCCCCAGACATATCGAAGTGCAGGTGTTAGGCGATTCGCACGGTAAGGTCGTGGCTCTTTTCGAAAGAGAATGCTCTCTGCAGAGACGGCATCAGAAGATCGTCGAAGAGAGTCCGAGCCCGGCGCTCACTCCGCATCTGCGCGAACAGATCATGAAAGCAGGTGTGCTTGCGGCAGAAGCAGTTTCCTACGTGAACGCGGGAACCGTGGAGTTCATCTACTCAGACACCGAACAGACGTTCTATTTTCTGGAAATGAATACGCGCCTGCAGGTGGAACACCCCGTGACGGAAATGGTGACCGGGATCGACCTCGTCGAACAGCAGCTCCGGGTCGCGGGCGGCCTGCCCTTCTCCTTTGATCCTGCGTCGGTGACACAGACCGGTCACGCCATCGAGGTCAGGCTCTATGCAGAAGATCCGGAAAAGAACTTCCTGCCGTCCACCGGTAAGGTGCACCTTTTCGAAACCCCGGGAACGGTCCGGGTCGACAGCGGAGTGGAGTCAGGCGACGAGGTGACCATTCACTACGATCCCATGATCGCCAAGATTATTGCGCACGTCGTGAACCGGCAGGAAGCCATCGATCGGCTTGCGCAGGCGCTGGATGAAACCAACCT
>CAZUJO010000355.1:0-4366 GCA_964619995.1 uncultured Leptospiraceae bacterium | reverse complement strand
AGGGACTTGAAGCTGACTACGTCTTCATTCTCGGCGTCAATTCGGGCTCGTACTCTTTCCCGAGCGAGATCATCGACGATCCTCTGCTCGACCTCGTACTCCCTGTACCGGAAGAATTCGAGAACGCCGAGGAACGACGGTTGTTCTATGTCGGCCTGACTCGCGCCAAGCGCAGGACGTATCTGCTGACCAAGAAATCCCGTATCTCCAAATTCATTCCCGAGCTGATGAAACCCCGGCTTCAGGGGACAATTGTTTACCGCAGCAGCAAGCAAGGAGAGCATTCGGCGCATGTGGAGGCCTGTCCGGCATGCGGAACGGGAATCCTGCGCGTGGTGAATGGCCCTTACGGGGCGTTCATGGGGTGTTCGAACTATCCAAGCTGCACAAACAAGAAAAAGATTCTCCAACCGAAATCTGCGATTTAATTTAATGCAGCACACGTGAATCAATATGAGCATATACAGAGGAAATCGTCATGGGGCATCGCTTACTGTTTTGTAACATCGGTTGGATGAGCAAATACAGAGGGATAACTCCAAGCGACAAAATAGTCGGTGGTGGAGCTTACGTTCATATCGAGCAAAGAGGCCATGAAGTATGTAATTTTTTGCCTACAAGGGGAAAGGTCTACGGCTATGTCCAGCCTCACGGTTCGCAGATAAAGATTGAACGCCTCGGCGCAACAAAGACTGACGAGAAGATTTCAGGGATAGACGTGGTGTTTACTGCTCGGCGACCAGGCCTAGGTGGAACTGTTGTTGTTGGTTGGTACAAGAACGCAACAGTCTATCGATACCCGCAACACATCCATTGGGCATCTAAGACTCTTGAAGTTAATCAGATTGATGCGCACTGGATTGTAGGGTCTATGAATGATGTTGTTTTATTAGCAAGTGACCAGCGTAATTTGACAGTTCCAAGAGGCAAAGGTGGAATGGGGCAATCGAACGTATGGTTTGCTGATTCTCCATCTATTTCGAAATGGATATCGGCAGTACAACGCGCTATCGGGGGGAGTTCACCCAAAAAACGGTTAGTTACTCCTCGACAACAAGATCCACTTAGAAAAGCAAAAGTAGAAAAAGCTGCAATTGAAACTGCGACGAATCATTACACAGGAATGGGGTATATCGTCAGAAGCGTTGAGAAGGACAATGTTGGATGGGATATTGAGGCATCAGAAGGAAACATTACTTTGCTGATCGAAGTCAAAGGTCTTTCGGGCACAGAAGCAATCGTCGAGTTGACCCCAAATGAATACAAACAAATGATGGGGAGTAGAAAATCTGACTATAGGTTATGCATTGTCACAAACGCGCTGCAACACCCTAAATTGAAAGTATTTACCTATAACCATGTCAGTCAAAAATGGGCATGTGAATCAGATGATGCGGTACTACAGATAAAAGAAAAAATCAGTGCAGTTGCAGCCTGTATGTAATTAACATCTCTAATCATCCACGACAAGCCTCTTGGCCTCATTACTTAGATCCCTCAGGCATGATTTGATTTCGCCAATGCAAAGACGAACAGGGACCGCCAGCATCAGATTTAGTCTCAGGTCAAAGTTTTCGACCTTGCGCCCGTCCCGATCAAGGAAATCTTCACCGTAACGCACGAGCGTTCCTTCCAATCGTTCCAAGCGCTCAATCGTTGTTTCATCAATGTCGAGGTAACCCCACAGGGCCTTACGTAGGGCATGGGCATACCCGAGCTCAAAAGCGGTCCCGGAATCGGGCTCAGCACCTCTGAATGGATTCAGATTTGCCACTACGACATCCGCTCGATCAATCAGTACCAAGTTGTCCCTGAAAATAGCCGCAGGATCCGTACCGGTTACTTCGTCGCCGGGAAACATCGGATCCAGACCAAGCTCGGCACATGTAGCAGCAACCTGCGCCTTGAATGCGCCATATGACCGGCTGAAAACATCCGGTCCCGCGAAATACACCTTCACCCTGCTCTCCCTTACCTGGCTTTCATGGGGTTCATAGTCCCGATTTGACCAGGCTACAAATGTTGCCTAAACTTCCGGGCAACAATTGTAGCCCGCATGGCAACATGAACGACATCAACGACGACTCGCACCTCGCCAAGCTGCAAGACTACTACGCCCGACACCGTAGCCTGCCTTCCTATGCACGAGTGTGCGAATTGCTTGGCTTTTCGGCACGATCATCCGTAGGCAAAGCGCTGAAACGCCTACAGGCACAACACTTTATCGAGCGGACTCCTGACGGCATTTGGGTACCGGCACGCCGATTCTTTGAACGTGCCATTTCAGATCAGCCGGTACCCGCTGGTATCCCCATCACAGCCACAGACGTTACTGGCGGATCGCTGGTTATCGACGAGCATCTTGTCAAACATCCATCGCTGACCACACTGATTCCGGTCAAGGGCGATTCCATGATCGATGCGCATATCTGCGATGGCGACCTGGTTGTGGTGGAAAAGCGTCCGAGCGCGAACCCTGGCGATATCGTTGTCGCCGTTGTCGATGGCGAATTCACCGTGAAGTATCTGGTCTCCGAGCGCGGCCGTTACCTCCTGAAGCCAGCGAACGCCAACTATCCAGTCATCCGGCCCAAAGGGGATCTGCACATCTTTGGCATCGTCGTCGGCATTGCCCGCAGTTTCCGGAGTCGCTGATGCTCACGGAAGCGGCTCAGGTCTCGGTCCTAGGTGTTTGTCCGGGACATCTGCCACCGAATGCGATCCCCTTGGGCGCGTGCGAGGCCGGATTTCCCTCTCCCGCCCAAGACTACGTTGAGGGACGCCTTGATCTCAACGACAAGCTGATTCAGCACAAGGAAGCCACGTTCTTTGTGAGAGTGCAAGGACACTCCATGACCGACGCTGGCATCCGTGATGGTGATCTACTGGTGGTCGACCGGGCGATGCACCCCGGCATCGGGAAAATCGTTGTCGCCGAGATCGATGGCGGACTGGCGGTCAAAACGCTTGCCCAGGTCAATGGCGAGCCCTGCCTCGCCTCAGAAAACCCCGCTTTCCGACCGATACCCATCGACCCGGATACGGGGGTCACGATCTGGGGCGTAGTTACCTACTGCATTCACAAAGTTGCCAGTTGAAGGAGGTTCCGAATTACTTCGCACCCGGTCGCCTTGGTCGACGTCAACAACTTCTACGCCTCTTGCGAGCGAGTATTCAATCCCGGCCTGGCCGGACGCCCAGTTGTCGTGCTGTCGAACAACGACGGCTGTGTCGTCGCCCGCTCCGCGGAAGCCAAGGCACTGGGTATTCCAATGGGAATACCGCTGTTCAAGATTGAGAAGGAAGTCAGACAGCACAGGATCGCCGTGTTTTCCAGCAACTACGAGCTGTACGCCGACATGTCGAACCGTGTGATGACCATTCTCAGGGAGTTCGCCCCCGGCATCGAGATTTACTCAATCGACGAATGCTTCCTGGACCTCAGCGGATTCGAGCAGATCGACCGGATCGCCTACGGGCAAGAGATTCGCTCCCGCATCCTTACCTGGACGGGTTTGACGGTCTGTGTCGGAATCGGTTCGACCAAGACGCTCGCCAAGTTCGCGAATCACTGTGCCAAAAAGCGACCGGAGTTTGGTGGTGTCTGCGATGTCCTGACCTTGCCCGATAACACGCTGGATCGAATTCAAGGCGAGATCGACGTCGGCGAAGTCTGGGGCATTGGGCCTCGTATCTCCAGGAAATTGCGCGCGATGGGAATAATGACGGTTAAAGCTTTGCGCGATGCCGACCCCAAACGCATCCGCAACGAGTTTTCTGTCGTGGCTGAACGAACGGTTATGGAGCTGCGTGGCATTCCGTGCCTGGGCCTGGAAGAAATAGCCCCGGCCAAACAGCAGATCATGTCCAGCCGGTCATTCGGTCAGCCTGTCCATACCTTGGAAGAACTGGAGCAGGCTGTTGTCACCTACACAGTGAGAGCTGCTGAGAAATTGCGGTACCAGAGATCATCTGCAGGTGCTCTGGGGGTGTTCATCCAGACCAACCCATTCAAACCAGATGATCCCCAGTATCACCCCAGCACCACTGTAGGACTCCCCTACTCATCCGACGATAGTCGGGTACTCGCCCAAGCCGCATTGCAAGGACTTCGGCAAATCTACAAGCCCGGCTTCGCGTACAAGAAGGCCGGCATAGTTCTGTCGGAAATCGGCGAGCGACCTGATACACCACAGGATCTATTTGACCTGAGTATCGAAACCCGGCAACGATCCAGAGCACTGATGGAGGCTGTCGATGCAATCAACGAAAGGCACGGCAGGGGAAGCATTCGGCTTGCCGGGGAAGGCAGGCAAAGTGATGGGTGGCGAATGCGCCGCGAACGAAAATCACCCTGCTATACGAC
>CAZUJO010000354.1:0-4367 GCA_964619995.1 uncultured Leptospiraceae bacterium | reverse complement strand
GCCCAGAAGAAGCGCTACACCCAGCGTCCAGATCTTAATTCGAGAAATTTGTTCCATTGTGATTCGAGGTTCGCCGGCACAATTTCATCCGGCAGGGAAGCATAGGACTCCGCAGTACCCGCGTCCAACAGGATTCCATCATACAAGAATCCGCCCAGGCGCCCGCGGGCCGCCTGCTCCCTCCAGAGATTCCCCAGTTCCGCATATCCCGGCTCGAGCGCTCGGAAGGGCCCCAGCTCAAGCAGCGAACATCCAATATAGAAGACACCTCCCGTTTTAGAGAACGAGACGTTGTTGCCGTCGAATGCGAGGCCTGTTTCGAGACGCCGCTCATCCTGGGGACTTAGCCCCAGAACTGCGTCCAGACCATCGCGCCACGCAGGCTCCCTTCCAGGAAAGAGAATCGTATCGGGGTTCAAAACCAGGATGCGTTCCTCTGTGAACAGCCGCAGGGCATGTCGAATTCCGCCGGCTGTGCCCAGAATTTCGTCCTCCCGCGAGAATCTCACGTCGAGAGCTTGCACGTTCTTGAGCTCATTGACGATCCGATCGCCGAGGTAGTGAAGGTTCACCACGGCCGTTTGAACACCCCACCTCCAGGCATGAAACAGCGCGTAGTAAATTAGAGGGACCCCGCCGGCGGGCAGAAGCGGTTTTGGGATATCCTTCGTCAGGCTCCCCATTCGCTTTCCGAAGCCCGCCGCTGGAATGAATGCATTCACGAAAATTCCAACCGCCCGAACGATTCCTGCATGCTTCGCGCGAAAAGGAAGCTGTGATCCGGGAAGCCGCCCAGCTGAACGATTTCTTCCAAATACATCGCCGCCTGACGAAATGCCTCGAGATAGTCCGGGTCCGGACGCCGGACGAGAACGGAAAGGTAAGATCCCATTGCCTTCACGATACGCTGGAATGCCTGCAAATAGAACAGATTCTCCGCGATGCTTCTGCCCGAAGCGGATGAATAGACGCGCAGCATCTTCATCCGGAATTCGCGCGACAGGGGAACGTACGGATCATACAGCAGACTGGCAAGATCGTACCATGGCAGGCCTGTTCGCGCGTCCTGGAAGTCGATCCACACCTGGCCGCTCTCTGATCGCATAACGTTCTTGCTGTGCAGATCTCTGTGAGCGAAAACACGCGGGCCGGAACGCTCCAGCTTCTCGCAGACTGTCCGGAGAAATGTGCGAAACTCAAACGACAGGAAATAGGAGACACGGTACTGTTGAGCGGCTTTCTCCGCGTTCTCCACGAAGAAGTTCATCTCAAAAAACAACTTTTCGAAATCAAAGGACCTGGATTGCACGGGCTCTTGAAGCGCGATTTCCTGGAGTCTTGCAAGCAGTCGAATCGCCCGCTCATACTCTGCTTCAATGGAGTCGGAATCGCCAGACTGCGTCCACTCCATCACCTGAGTCTTCAGATCCTTTATGCCTGCGTCACTCTGCAAAAGCCATGGTCGCCCAGGATGCCGAGCTAACACATGCGGAACCGGAATTCCGGCCTCTGCGAGTTGTGCCGCAATTCTTGTGAAATCCTCCATCGTGGAGCCTGCTGGTCCATCCTGCTGACACAAAACCAGAGTGGGCCCATGGGGACCTGGCGCATCGAGCTGCAATCGGAAGTAACTCCGCGTCGAAAGATCTTTCTGGAGAGGCTCAATGCGAACCGACCGGGGAAGGCCGAGTTCGCCTAACCACTCGTTAACCGCTTCGGCAGCGGGAAGCATCTCAGGACCGCAGGTCTGCAATCATTCGCGCAATCCGCTCGAGTCCTTTGTTCAAGGATTCTTCACTGAGCGCGAACGATAGACGAAATCCGGAATCATCGCCGAATGCGATTCCCGGAACGACGGCCACGTCATACTTCTCCAGCAAATGCGCGCAGAAGATTCTGGACAGAGATCGATCCGCGGATCCAGACTTGAGGCGCGCGAAGCCAGGAAGACTGTAGACGCGATCCAGGTTCGGGAACACATAGAAAGCGCCGCCCGGTGCCGAAAGGGTGATTTCCGGGATTTTGCTGAAATGCCCCATCACGAGATCCTTTCTCTTTTCAAAAGCCGCCCGCATATTCTCTACGCAATCCTGGGGACCTTCAAGCGCGGCCAGCGCTGCGGCCTGCGAAATCGAGCTCGGATTCGACGTGCTCTGTGACTGCATGGTTTCCATTCCTTCCACGAGCGACGGATGTCCCGCGCCGTACCCGATTCTCCAGCCCGTCATGCTGTATGATTTCGACACGCCGTTTGCGATGAAAATCCGATCCTTCATCTCCGGAAAGAGCATGGCGAGATTCGTGAAGCGTCTTCCGCCAAAGAGAATGTGTTCGTAGATGTCGTCAGAAACAATCAGAATGTCTTTGTATTTTTCAAGCACCGCTCCGAGAGCGCGCAATTCAGCCTCGGAGTATACCCCGCCCGTGGGATTCGAAGGCGAACACAGTATGATCGCTCTCGTCCGCGGCGTGATCGCGGCCTCCACCTGTTCGGGACGAATCAGATAATTTTGCGAAGCCGGACACGAAACAATCACAGGAACGCCGCCTGCAATTCGCACGATGTCCGCGTAAGAAACCCAGTACGGCGCAGGCACGATCACTTCTTCGCCTGGATTCAGGTAAGCGAGGAACAAATTGAACAGGACCTGTTTCCCGCCCGTCGATACTATGATTCCTTTAGGATCGTACTTCAGGCCGTTCTCTTTCTCAAACTTGGCTGCGATGGCCTTCTTGAGCTTAGGAGTACCCGAAACCGGCGTATATTTGGTCTGGCCTTCCGCCATGGCGCGGCGCGCGGCCTCCTTAATATGTTCCGGCGTATCGAAGTCCGGCTCACCGACTCCGAACCCGATTACGTCGCGGCCCGCAGCCTTCAGTTCCGCGGCTTTGGCCGTGATGGCAAGAGTGGGCGATGGTTCGATGATCGAAAGACGCTGCGCAGAGTAATTCATAGTGATTCCTTGTTTAATTTTGGCGTGCCCACGACAAGGCAAATGCGATCCCGGCTCATGCACGTCGCCCTCTTTCGCCCGGAGATTCCCCCGAATACGGGCAACATAGCGCGCCTCGCGGTTTGTACCAACATAACGCTGCACATCGTCGGCGAGCCTTCTTTCTCGCTCGACGAAAAGGCGGTACGCCGCGCTGGACTCGACTACTGGGACAAATTGGATCTGCGGCTTCATGAGGATTTTCCGGCCTTTGCCGCCTGGGCGCGCCTCCACTCCGTGCCGATTCTTGGCTTTTCACGCTTTGCGAAGCGCGTTTTCTGGGATCAGCAATATCAGGGAAATGAGGCGCTTCTGTTCGGCCAGGAAACAGCGGGCCTGCCCGACGATGTGACCGACTATGTGCGGCGGCACGGCGAATTGCTGAGTATCCCTGTGGGCGAAAAGTGCCGATCTTTGAACCTGAGCAACTCGGTCTCCATAGCATGCTACGAAGTTTTCAGACAATTGCGCGGTCAGCCTTCCTCCCCGCTCTCGCCCTCTTCCTGACGCATTGCAGCATCCTGGCCCGAAGGGCTCCTCTGCGCATCGAGGATTTCGCGATTCAGGCCAACTATACGGATGAGGAGAAGGCTGTACCCTTTTTGTTTGCGCCGCTCCCTGAATCGCCGCCGGACTCCTTCGTTCTGCCTTCGCTCATCCCGGCCGGGAATCAACTGCGCCAGGCGAGCGGAGTGGCATGGGCCACGGGTTACCTTGCGTCATCCTACTACTTTCGCACACGACGCGGGATGCGCGACTATACATGCTCGCCTGCATTCCTGTACAACTCCTTGAACGGCGGACGAGACCAGGGCATCGCGATCGTTGAAACGCTCGACCTGATTCAGCGCCAGGGTTGCAGTGAATTGAGTTACATGCCTTACAACGAAAAGGATTTTTACCGCCGGCCATCCGAAGAAGCGCTCCATTCGGCGGAGAAGTTCAAAGTGTCTGGCTACACTCGCGTGGATTACAAAGATCCTGCGCAGATTCGCGCACATCTGCTTCAGGGTTCCGTGATCGTCGTGACCCTGAAGATTACAGAAAACTTTGCAGACCTCCGCGACGAAACATGGGTCCCGGCCGGCAAATTCATCGCGCTGCATACCGTCGGCATCGTCGGATACGACATAAAGCGGCAGGAAGTTCTCATTCAGAACTCCGCGGGAGTCGAATGGGGTCGCGAAGGCAGGGCTGCCATTCCGTGGAGCTGGTTCGAGAGACTTACAGAAAAGGCATTCGTGCTCTTTTGATTTGACCCTGGTATAAACGCCCTCTATCTGTCCTTTCACTGTTTCAGAGAGGGATAATGTGAATCTTTCAATTCCAAAAGAAATCGTTCCGGGCGAAAAGCGCGTGGCGATTGTTCCAGAG
>CAZUJO010000353.1:0-4381 GCA_964619995.1 uncultured Leptospiraceae bacterium | reverse complement strand
CGTTGAGACTGCTCGCTGTCTCTGTTGCTCTCATCCTGGCATTTACCGGATGCAAAGATAAGTCGCGTCCAAACAGCGTGCGGTACAAGGATTTCCGCATAACGGAGAATCCAGCAGATCTTCCGGCCGGCATTCCGGCGGGGTTTCGATATCCGGACGCGCGCCAGGTGCTTTCGGCGGGATATGAACCCGATTCCTACGCATCTTCGCCGGAAGGCGCGATTGAACTCGAAAGCTCCGACGATCTGAAGAAAATTGAGTCTTTCTATTTGAATGCATTTCGCGAACAGGGCTGGAAAGTCATTCAAAGCCGATCCGAAGCAGCGACTTCGCTGCTCATGGCTGAGTCCTCCTACAGCGAAGTGGTCACGGTGATTGCGCGCTCCGGTCCTCCCAGCGTCATTCGAATCTACATGCGGCGGCTCGGCAGGGACGGATAATGGATCGGCCAGGTTTCCTGAATCGGGACACGGCATTTCCTTACCTTTCCATCATCTTGATGGTGGGCTCCTCTCTTCTCCTTGTATGGCTTTTCAGCTCCTTTGTGTGGCCGCTCTTTCTTGGAATTGTGATGTATGTCGCCTTTGAGGGAGTGCATCAGAAGATTCTGGCCTTTACCCGTGGACGCACGGGACTCGCAGCTCTCCTGAGCATGCTGTTCGTCTTGATCATTCTGTTTGGTCCGATCACGCTTTTGTTCCGTCTTCTGATTCTTGAAGCGGTGGACGTTGCATTCAAATTGAAAGACATCATGGGATCCGACGATGTGCTCCGCTGGCTGCCCCTGGTGCCTAGCTTTGCAGATCCTGTAACGTCAGAGCCATTCTTCTGGGTCGATCTTCAGGACACCGTTCTTCACATTGTGGACCGTTATACGAGCTTTCTCGATCCGGATAAACTCGGCAGCGTGCTGGGAAACGCTTCGAGCTTCCTGTTTGCGAGCATGGCGGTGACGATAACGCTCGTCGTGAATCTATTGTTTGCTCTCATTCTCCTGTTCTTTCTTTTTCGCGACGGAAAGGCATTCTATGCATTTGTAGAAGAAGTGCTTCCGATTCCTCAGGACCGCCTTGCCATTTTTGTTCAGCGATTGAATTCATCGCTGCGCGCGGTCGTGCGCGGAAACCTGTTTGTTTCGATTCTTCAGGGAACAGCGCTGGGGCTGGGAATCTATTTCTGCGGCCTCTCCCGCGGCCTTCTTTTTGGCGCTGTGGCCGCGATCTTCTCGCTGATCCCTGTCGTGGGAACAGCAGTCGTCTGGCTGCCCGTGGCTTTGTATCTCGCTTTCGTTGAGAACGCGTACGGACTCGCGGCATTCATGGCGATCTACGGACCGACCGTGTATCTGATACTTGAGAATATTGTAAAACCTAAAGTATTGGACCGGGAACTTGGAATCCATCCGCTCTTCCTCTTTTTCGCGATTCTTGGCGGGATCTCGGAATTCGGAATCACAGGCGTCATCATTGGACCGATCATGGTGACCGTATTCGTTACGCTCTGGAGCATCATGCCCAGACGTGCCCCGTCCATCACCGCGCCTTGAAATGGAGAATCGCAGCGTCTTTACCGTAACGAGGCTGAACGCGCTCGTCCGCGACGTACTGCAGAGCGAACTGCATCTTCAGAACATCTGGATGGAAGGCGAAATTTCGAACCTGGTAAATCATACGAGCGGCCACATCTACTTCTCGCTCAAAGACGAGACATCCGCAATCAACTGCACCTTCTTTCGCGGCGCAAACCAGCGCATGCGCGATTTCAAACTGGCGAACGGCCTTCGCGTTCAGGTTCGCGGCGGAATCTCCGTCTATGTTCCGAAGGGATCGTATCAGTTTAACGTTACGCAGGTACTTCCGGCCGGTGAGGGTCTCATCCGTCTTCAGATCGAGCAGCTCAAACGCAAACTGCATGCGGAAGGCCTGTTTGATCCTACGCGCAAGAAGCCTCTGCCCGCCTTTCCATTCACGCTCGGCGTTGCAACCGCACCGACGGGAGCTGCCATTCAGGATATCATTCGCGTCGCGCGGCTGCGATTTCCGGGACTCAACATACTGCTCGCACCCTGCATAGTCCAGGGACCTGAGGCGCCCGAATCGATCGCACTTGCAATTCAATTGCTGAACCGGCCGGAGCTGAACGTCGATGTGATCATTGCCGGCCGCGGCGGCGGTTCGTTTGAAGACCTGCTCCCTTTCAATCAGGAATCGGTCGTTCGCGCATTCGCAGCATCTCGTGTGCCGATCATTTCGGCTGTCGGCCATGAAATCGATCACCCGTTAACCGATCTTGCAGCAGATGATTACGCGGCTACGCCCAGCGCCGCAGTAGAAAAAGCAATTCCTTTCATGCCGGATGTGGCGGAACGCATTGAAGAGTGTGCGCTCCGCCTCAGGCTTTCGCTCGTGCAAACGCACCAGCGCGGGCGTCAGCGGCTGTCGCGGATCCTGCAGTCGCGGATCCACAAAACGCCTGCTTCCATGTTCGAAGTCTGGCAGATGCAGCTGGACCAGATGGAGCGCTCGCTGGCGCTGGGTATCCGGTCGCGAATTGCGCAGAATGCGCGAAGATTCGAGCGGTTCGAACACTTCGGCATGCTGTTTTCCGCCAGGCTCAAGAAAAGCGAGGAGCGATTCAAGGTTCTGGAAGAGAGACTGCACAACTTCAGCCCTCTCGGCACCCTGAAGCGCGGTTTTGCGCTCGTCAGAGATTCAAGAAAGAACGTTATTCGCTCTTACTCTGCGGTCCGGGCAGGCGACGAACTTGAGGTTCTCCTTGCCGAAGGCAGGCTTCGCGTAAATGTCCGCGAAACCCTGCCGCCCGATCAAGACGGTCCGTAAGAAATTAGTCTTCCTGGTCTTCGAGGATCGACCCTTGCGGGCCCGGCACCATTCCACCATAGTATTCGGCAAGTTTGGGAACGATCGAAACCAGTCGATCGCCTTCTCTGCGCGCAACCTTGCGATCTTCCAGCGAGTCAATTCCGCGCGAAATGATCTCCGAGGAGCCTGCATGCAGGTAATTTCCCGGGTTTCGCGTCATGAGTTCTTCTACAAGACCTGCAAGGGCGCTTAACTGTATTGAGTGCCCGTTTTCGGAAAGAACGCGCGCAAGAACCTGGTTCGGCAGAATTCGCAGATGCGTTCTCCACTGCTCTGCTATCGCCAGAGATATCGAAAGCGTCGGATCATCCGCACCCAGATGCTTTGAGACACGAATCGGTTCGCATACATCGAGATAGCAGTTGCCGCGCTTGTTGATGAATTCTTTGAACGCCGGTTCTTCCGCGTCCGCGCCAACGTAGAAACGATCTTCGGGAACGCTCTCGTAGGAAAGCGCGAGCGGAACCACCACCACCTCGCGGCCGGTGTTCTGGTATGCGGAGACAGCCGTCGACAGGAGGCCCGTCTTGATCGGCAGAATTCCTCCGTTGCGGCTGCGCGTTCCCTCCGGATACACAAGAGAAGGTATGCCCGATTCAAGCATCAGGCATGCGTAGGATGACAGGCATTCCAGATAGAGTATGTTCCTCGTTCTCTCGCGGTCCACTGCATACGCGCCGAAGGAACGCAGCAGCCAGGATTGAAACTGATCGGTCATCAGGTTGATCCCGGCCGCATAACGGGGCAGAGGCACAGAAAGCCAGGAAAGGCCGAATGCCACTTCAACCGAATCAAGATGAGATCTATGAGTCGGCGTATACATCACATTGTAATGCGCGGCGAGGTGCTTGAGCTCCTCCGTATTGCCGCCGATTTTGGGAAGCGCCGACCCCAGCTTGAATCCGCTGGCTGCGAAACGCACGGGAGCGAGGAGCCGGATCAACGTTTCGCGCATTCCGGGCGTGTAGCTGTCAGCGATTTCTTCCGCATAGAAGCGAATGATTTCTTTGAACGCGCGCGTCTCCGACTCACCGAACGAGGAGGCGAACTGATCCCAGAGGCGCGTCTCTTTTGGAATTTTTTCGATGTCCATCTTGTTCCGCGTTTTCTCTGCTTTCTTCAGACGCTTTTCAAGCTGAGGCAGGATCTGTACCGACTGCTTCTTGATTCGCGCCTGCATGCCTTTCGTTACCTGCGCGTTGTGAAATACGCGCTCGGATAGTACTTCTACAAAGTCAGTGCCTGCGGCGAGGTGCAGCCCCTTTCGCCTTGCAAGCACCGGGGTATCGCCTTCCCGCACCGGCGCTCCGGTGACAGCGGCAATCAGGGCCGACGGCGAACTGCGGCGCGACAGGATTTCATAGACAGAGTTAAAAATGGGAACGGATATCTTGAGTTCTTCTGCGATCTCAACGATGGAAGCGATGGCATACGCGCCCTCGACGACATCCTGGTTGTGAGCCGCATCCCTCTGAATGATTCTCGCCGGGTTGAGAAAG
>CAZUJO010000352.1:0-4400 GCA_964619995.1 uncultured Leptospiraceae bacterium | reverse complement strand
GTGTTCGGAGGCGTTCTGCCGCTCGACAAACCCGGCCGGTCGGCCCTGCTTGCCGCGAGAGAAATGCGAAATGCGATGGCCCTGCTGCGTCAAAAGTGGGATGCACGCAGAGAGCAGTCCTTCGATAACGGAATTGGCATCCACTTCGGAGAAGTGCTTCAGGGAACCCTGGGCTCACCCGGGCGGAAGGAATTTACGGTCATCGGGGACGCGGTCAATACGGCTGCGCGTCTTGAGGGCCTCTGCAAGGAATTCGGGGTGGGTATGATCGCATCCGGTCAGGCGGCGCAGCAGGCAGGGGATTCGACGATGAGGCATCTCGGCCGTGTTCAGGTCAAAGGGAAGATGGAGGAACTTGATATCTATGGCGAATAACGGCATTTCGAAAGAAACCATGAAGTTTCTCAGCGATCTCAAAAAGAACAACGACCGCGGCTGGTTCGAAAAGAACAAAGACCGCTTCAACGCCGCACAGGCGGATTTCAATCAGACAGCGACTGAATTGATTGAACGCCTGGGGAAGCTGGATCCTTCGATTCGACCGGTGGAACTCAAAGACTGTGTGTTCCGCATTTACCGGGATGTGCGCTTCAGCCGGGACAAGTCGCCCTACAAGACGCATTTTGCATTCTTCGCCGCCCGGGGCGGCCGCAAATCAAAGTATGCGGGTTACTATGTGCACATTGAGCCGGGCGACTGCATGCTCGGCGGCGGAATCTGGCATCCAGAGCCAGAGAATCTCGCACGCCTGCGAGGCGCGATTGCATCGCGCGGCGCGGAACTGCGGAAGATTCTTGCCGCGCCAGGTTTCAAAAAACTCTATCCGGAATTGGAAGGCGACCGGTTGAAATCACCGCCGAAGCAGTACGCGCGGGATCACGCGCAGGCGGACCTCTTGTGCCACAAGGATTTCATCGTGAGCGCGAAGCTTTCGAACGCCGAGGTATCGGGCGATTTGATCAAAGCATGTCTGGACCGGTTCAAGCCCCTGGTTGCGTTCAATCGCTGGCTTTCGCAGGCTGTGGACTAGAGTCCAGTGCCTGGAGGATGCGCCGGTGAACGTCCTCGCGCGCGAGCTCCATTTTTCCAAAACCATAAACTGCTCCGAGCGAAACTGCTTCGGCCTGCGCCTCGGGATAATTGGACACAAGCATGACGGGCACGGAAGCTGTCTTCGGATCATCTTTCAGCTTCTTGATGAGATCGGTGCCGTCCGAATAGTCTGAGTCAAGTTTCCGGTTCACGAACACCAGGTCAAAGTGTTCCCGATGCAGGGCGGCGATCGCATCGGCCGCTTCGTATGCCTGGAACACGTCGGCGCCGAGGCGCTCCGCCATAAAACGAATCGATGCATGGTCCGGTCTGCACTGACCGACGTCTAAAATTCGCTTCCGTGACATACAACCATGAAAGCGAATTCTGAGCCCGCAGTCCAGGAAAAACTTCCTGCGAAAAAACGATGTTCCTCTTGTCCATGGATCAGAACTTCGGTTTATGTCTTTGCAGTGCGGCATTGTTGGCCTTCCAAACGTTGGCAAATCTACTATATTTAACGCGATCACGAAGGCGGGCGCTCAGTCTGCGAACTATCCGTTCTGCACGATTGAACCGAACGTTGGACGGGTTGATGTTCCGGATGAGCGTCTTACGAAACTCGCTGAGATCGTTAAGCCCAAGAATGTTGTCCCTGCTGCCATGGAGTTTGTGGATATTGCAGGTCTCGTCGAGGGGGCAAGCAAGGGCGAAGGACTTGGAAACCAGTTTCTTTCCCACATCCGCGAAACGGAGGCTGTAGCGCATGTCGTTCGCTGCTTTACGGACGACAACATCATTCACGTCCGCGGCAAGGTAAGCCCCGCCGACGACATTCGCATCATCAACCTGGAACTCATCCTTGCCGACCTCGACTCACTCGAGAAGCAGATTCAAAAAATCGAAAAGAAAGCCAAATCGGGCGACAAAGTGGAGAAGGCCCGGTTTGATCTTGCAGTTAAGATCCGCGAACACCTGAATCTTGAAAAACCGCTGCGCACCATGACTCTCAGCGACGACGAGAAGGTGATCGCAAAGACGTTCTCTTTGATCACGGCGCGCCCCATGCTGTACGTTATGAACATGGACGAAGCGTCCGCAACTGCGGGCAATGAGTTCACGGAAATCGTTGAGAAGATCGCGGCCGAAGAAGGCGCACCCACCGTTAAGCTCTGCGGACGCACGGAAGAAGAAATCGCGGCATTGTCTCCGGAGGAGCAGCAGGAGTACCTGGCTTCGCTGGGTTTGAAGGAATCCGGCCTCGCGCGTATGATCCGTGCCTCCTACACTCTGTTGAACCTGATTACCTACTTTACGGCCGGCGAAGTTGAAGTCCGCGCATGGACTGTGACGCGGGGAGCGACGGCCCCGGAAGCGGCCGGTGTAATCCATTCCGACATCCAGCGCGGCTTCATCCGCGCGGAAGTGATGAGCTGCGACGATGTTTTTTCGCTCGGATCGCAGCAGGCGGTAAAGGACGCGGGGAAGATGCGCCTCGAAGGAAAGGACTACATTGTAAAGGACGGCGACGTCTGCTACTTCCGATTCAACGTCTGATTCAACTATGATCTACCGATTTCAGGATTTCAGGCCCGACCTTGCGCCGGACGTATTTGTTGCTCCCGATGCGCAGGTAATCGGAAATGTTAAGATCGGCGCCGGAAGCAGCGTCTGGTTTGGCTCTCTGGTCCGGGGCGACGTACACAGCATCACCATCGGAGAGTCGTCTAACGTTCAGGATCACAGTGTTCTGCACGTCACCGGCGGAAAATTTGCGCTGACGATCGGCAGTCACGTGACCCTGGGACACCGGGTCACGGTCCATGGATGCACTCTGAAAGATCATGCATTCTGTGGAATCGGATCGACCGTTCTTGATGGAGCTGTCATCGAAGAGTTCGGTTTTCTTGCCGCGGGAAGCCTTCTGCCTCCGGGAAAGATCATTCCGGGCAGGATGCTGGCCATGGGCACGCCTGCGAAAGTCATCCGCGAAATCACCCCCGAAGAAGAAGAGATGATGCGGAGCACAGCGCGGAAGTACAGAGAGCTTGCGGCCGTCTACAGGGGGAATGCCTTTGGCGCCGTCTGATGCGCGCGAGAGAAGCGCGCGCACGGAACTTCGCATCTTTCAGGGCGTCTCGGCGGCGGTCGTTCTGGCGGGACTCTTTCTACCGCTGACAAAATTTCCTTCGATCTGCTTTTTCTTCTTTTTGACAGGTCTCCCCTGTCCGGGGTGCGGTCTGACCCGGTCGATCCATCTGCTGCTGAACGGGCAATGGGCGGCCGCGCTTGCGATGAATCCGTTCGGCCCGCCGGTTTTGATTTTGCTGGGATTGCTCCTTCTCAGTATTGTTATAAAACCATTACAATCACTGTATGTGGCGAAAGTCGCTGAGATCCACCGGCTCTACGCAATCGGAGCCATTTTGATGATGCTGTTCGGCGTTGTTCGCGTTGTCGTCATCGTCAAATCGGGCGGAGCGGACTGGATTGCGCCGGCTTTGAAGAGATGAGGCATAGAACTTGACCGCCAGGCCCAAAACGGGATTTACGGTTATGGAACAAACTCTGATCATTCTGAAGCCCGATGCAGTGCGCAACAAGCATGTTGGCGACATTCTCGGACGCATCGAAAAAGAAGGCTTCAACATCGTAGCTCTGAAGAAGCTGCAATTGAAAGACAAAGACGCAAAGAAGTTTTACGCCGTTCACAAAGAACGCCCGTTCTACAAAGATCTCTGCAAATTCATGACCTCGGGTCCAGTGGTCGTAGCTGTGCTCGAAGCAAACGGCGCAGTTGAAAAATGGCGCAAGCTGATCGGCGCAACAGACCCGGCCCAGGCGGAAGCCAATACCATCCGGAAGCTGTACGCTGAGAGCAAAGAAGCAAACGCAGTGCACGGTTCGGACTCCGAGAAGAATGCGAAAAACGAAATCAAATTCTTCTTCTCAGCAAGCGAACTGAAAGGAAAGCTCTGAGCCAGACGGACGCACTCTCCCATCTAAGAGAGGATTTCGAGGGTTTCCTCGGAAGCGTCCGCAGTCTTTTTTCAGAGGGAACGGCCGCTGAGCTTTCAGCGCCCGTTCTCTACAGCCTCGGAGCTCCGGGCAAAAGAATCCGTCCGGTGCTCTGCATGGCTTTCGGGGGATACGACAACCCGGTCGTTTCGCGGGCGCTTCTGTATGCAGCCTGCGCTCTTGAATGCATTCATACATATTCCCTGATCCATGACGACCTGCCGAGCATGGACAACGATGATTTTCGCCGCGGCATTCCTACCTGCCACAAACAATTCAGCGAGTGGGCGGCCGTACTTGCAGGGGACGCGCTCAATACGTTCGCATTCGAGCTGTTAGCCGATTCAGGC
>CAZUJO010000351.1:0-4411 GCA_964619995.1 uncultured Leptospiraceae bacterium | reverse complement strand
CCTTTGCGCGAATCCCTCATCCCCATTTGCGCCCAGGAAGCCGGCAGATGAGCCGCGCTCCTTTTGAAGTTCGTGCACCAGGTTGCTGACGCTCGGAGCAAGCTCCACAAGTCTGCCCAGTTTCTGCATTTGTCGGAAGAAGATGATGTTTTGCACGAGCAGAACACCGGAGACAAGGAGCAGCGCAAGAATCGGAATCGAGAGAGCCCCGCGGATTTTCCTGCCAATCGACCAGTTCTTCACTGCGCGCAGACTGCTCATGGGCGATGCGGGCTTGCGTCGCTGCCGGTGTCAAGTTTCTGCTGCTTTCTTATCATCGATTTGAGATCGAGTCTAACATTCAAGTGTCACCGTTAGGCGGTATTTAAGGTGCTTTCGCCGGCGCTCTCCCGTGTGGCCGGCAAAAATCCTTTTACAACAAAAGACTGACGGATTGCCCCGGAATTTTGTGTCGGCGGCGAGCGGATTTCTCCACAAGGGTTCCCGGGAATTTTCCCGTCAGGCGCCTGCGTTTGTCTGCCGTGCGAATCAAACCCGGGTTTCCCGGATTGATGACGCCGAGGACCGGACCCAGATTCGACAGGAGAGGAAAGCCCTGCAGGCCCTGTGCGAGCATACGACCCGGGATTCCCGCAAGATCGAGGAGCCATTCGTAGAACTCCGCATTCAACTCGGGCACGACTGCGAGATGAATCCAGCTCCCGTGTCCCTTTCGTTGCCGCATAACGGCGGGAGATCCTGCGTCGAGGCCGCCTTTGAACCGCGCCGCCGTTTCAATGGAATTTCCCGGTTCGATTTTCTCGGCCCACAGACAGCCTTTGAATGACTGCCGGCCTCCCGTTTCCATTGTTTCGCGTTCCGATTCGAGAAGTGCTCCATACGACAGAACTTTCAGATCTGCCGGAGAGAAGACGCATAACGGCAGTTCGCTCATGCGGTTGTCCCTGCGCTTCATCAGGCTGCGCGGCAGCGTAAGCAGGACGCCTCCCTTTTCCACGAACGATTCGAGAAGCGATCGTTCTCTCTCCGTAAGCTCGAATGCATGCGAAGGAAGGATGATGATCTTAGCCGAGAGGTCCGCGTCTTCGATGGTTCTGGCAAACGAGAACCCCAGCCCGCATGAAAGGCAGAGATCCGCCGCGAAATCCACAATGCGTCGCGTCGTAAAAATATCGGACTGGGCCGCAATTTCATGCGACCAGATGGATTCAAAATCCATCACGATGCAGACGTCTGAGACGGGCGTCAGGCTCTCGATCCCGGCCGACTGCAGCTGCTCCAGAAAAAGATTTTGATGAGCGAGCAGCTCTTCCTGTTCTGAAAATTCGACCCGAATATCATGGGGCACGATTCCGTCGTGGTATTGTTCCGCGCCCCCATACATCTTCTGCCAGGAGAAATAGAGCATGGAGCTGCTTCCGCAGAACATGGACTGCATTCCCCAGAGAAACAACCAGTTCATAGAGAATCGGCGGTTTACTTTCTGCCAGTTCACCTGTACTGGCTGCTGCTCGAGGACAAGAAAGGACCTCTTCTTCAGGGATGCCATGAGCCGGAACTGCCAGGCAGAACTCACCGGATGCGGATCTGTCTCCATCTGGTAGTGGTCGAATCCGGCAACGTCCAGATCGGCGGAAAGCTTCCAGGGATCGAGCTCAAAGAACAGAGTCATGAAATTGTGCGTGATGGGTCGTCCCGGCGAATGCATGCGAATCAGTTCGATTTGTTCGTTCTGAAAGATGCGCCATGCGTCATTCATGGCCCTGCGAAAATCCAGTTCGAGTCCTGGATTCGGGTCGGCGTAAGAGAGAAGGGGGAGCGGGATCTGCGAAAATTCCGAATATCCCTGGGACCAGAACGCAGTCTGCCACGCCTGGTTTAGATCTTCGATGCGCGCGTAACGGGCGCGAAGCCACGCATGAAAAAAGGATCTGGCCGATTTTGTAAATACATACGTGGAGCCGTGGCATCCAAATTCGTTGTCCGTCTGCCACATCTTTACCGCGGGATGACTGCCGAACGTTCGTGCAAAATACTCGGTGATGCGTCTGCTTTCTTCACGATAGGCGGCATTGGTGGGGTCATAGTGTCGGCGGGTGCCGGGAGGGATCCGGCGGCCCGCGCGGTCCACAGGCAGAATTTCAGGAATCGATCCGGTGAGCCAGGGCGGAGGCGTGGCGGTTGGCGTGCAGAAAATCACATCGATTGCGCTTTCGAGAGCGAGATCGAGCGCCTGCAAAAAAATGTCCGGTCGAAAGATGCCGCGTTCCGGCTCAACGGCGCTCCAGCTGAATTCTCCCATGCGAATCCAGGTCAGGCCGTCGCGCTTCATGCGTTCGAAATCTGAATGCATGCGCTCCGGCCGCCCGATGGTGCGAAGCTCGGGCGCCCATATGCGGCTTGATTCCGCAATGTAGTCCGGGTAGTAGGCAGCCCCCGTGCGAAAGAGCGGCGAAGATCTCATGATCCGATGCTCGCCGGTCGAGTGTTCTTGCGAAGCCTTTTTGGGAATTTTATTTCCTGTGTCCGATCGACTTCCCGGATGTTTGTGATTATATTTATTTCGTGAAGACGAAAAGTTTGGACATTCCAATCGCAGCTGCTCTGCCGGGGCTCCTCATGAGCGCCGCATGTTCTGTTGTTGGAATCCGCACGGAAGAAAATCCGCGGTTTCAACAGGTACTTGCGGATGGAAACCGGGAGATCCGCCTCTACAATGGTTACATCGCAGCAGAGACCGTGGTTGAGGGTGAGATGGATCAGGCGCAGAACGAAGCGTTTCGCATTCTGGCAGGCTACATTTTTGGAAAGAACCAGGCCAACTCATCTATCCCGATGACGGCCCCGGTAACGGTAACTCCAGAAAGTAAAAAAATTCCAATGACGGCGCCTGTCACTGTCGCTCAGTCCGGAAGCGGCTGGAGAATGCGGTTCATGATGCCTTCCGCATTTACGCATGAGACACTGCCCCGGCCGCTCGATGAGCGCATCAAGATCGTAGATGTCGAGGCGGAGAGAGTGGCCGTCCTTCGCTTCACGTTCGGATGGGATGCAGAGAAGGTGGAGCGGCTTTCGAAAGAGCTTTCGGACTGGGTGCGCGAAAAGACGCCGTATGAGCCGTCCGGTCCGGCGCGCGTTGCAGGCTATGATCCTCCGTGGACGATTCCCTTTCTGCGCAAAAATGAGATCCTGCTTCCCGTAACAGAGAAAAAGACCAGATAGAGCGCTGGAAACGCGCTCCGCTTTCACTTGATCGGGCAGAGCCGAGCCAAAAACTTGGCTATGGCAAAGTTTTCACTCAGTGCATTCCCAGAGAAGGCTCCGTCCACTCCGGCCGACGTCTCCAAACACATCCAGAAGGAGTTCGGCAGGACCCTCGACGATTTCGTCGACGGAGACGTCTTCCTTCACCCGCGCGCATTCACCATCGACCGCACATTTGCTCAGGAATTTGCGACCGTTTTCCATGAAGCATCGCCTCTGTTTCTGTCTGCGCCCTACGCTCAGGCTCACGGATTTTCCGATCTGCTGGTCCATCCTCTGATGGTGTTCAACGTAATCCTCTCTCTCGGCGTTCAGAACAACTCTGAAAAGGCAATTGCAAACCTGGGCTATTACAACGTTCAATTTTTGAAACCAGTTTACCCGGGCGACACGCTGACGGGCCGCACGCGCGTCCTTTCGAAGAAGGCCCGCGGCGAAGGCAAGCCGGGTATTGTGCATGTCAATACGCTGGGTCTCAATCAGCGCGGCGAAGTTGTGATTCAGTATGAACGCAAGATCATGATCCCTGCCGGCGACGGTAAATCTCCTCCGAAACGCGGAGATGCAAACCTTCCGTTCCCCGTGGTAAAAGATCCAACGGTTGAACTGCCGGACGCAAAACCTCTGAGCGTTGACATGCGGCAGCACACCCTGGCGAACACGTATTTCGAAGACTTCGAAGCGGGTCAGATCCTCGTGCACAAGAACATGAGAACGATCACCGACGAGCATGTGCCATGGACCTATCGCATGGGCAACACACATCCTCTCCATTACGACCGCCTCTACTCCGCCGGTCTTTCCGGACCCATGAGCGGTGAGCCGATCGTATACGGCGGGCTCGTCTTTGGATGGTTATGCGGTCTGACCAGCCGGGATATCACGGAGAACATGCTCTGGGATCTGGGTTATACTGAGGGATACCACACGGCTCCTTCGATTTCCGGCGACACGGTAGGGTCGATTTCACGAATCATTGCGAAAGAAGAAGGACCGATCCCGAACACGGGAATCCTGCATGTTCAGTTGATCGGCGTGAAGAATATGAAGACGAAAGAAGCGTTCGACAAGTACGGCGCTGATCTCTTCATTAAAGAGAACGACAAGAAAGACATGGGCAAAGAGAAGATTCCTGAAAAGATCTTCG
>CAZUJO010000350.1:0-4426 GCA_964619995.1 uncultured Leptospiraceae bacterium | reverse complement strand
CGCAGGCGGATGGTTCGCTGCGCGTAACGGCACAGACCGGCGAATACATCACTGCATCGATTGAAAAGGGAAATGCCAAACCGGGAGACGTCTTTCTGCCGGCAGATTCGAAAGAGGAAACGCAGACGAAAATCCTGACAAAAGAAGAGATTCTCGATCGCGTGCGGCGAGGGCAGTACGTTCCTCAAGAAGATCTGCTGCGTGTTCTCGGTGATAAGAAATGAGCGGTCTCAGCCGCGTCCGCGCCATTCTCTTTGATGTAGACGGGACGCTCTTCTCAAGCGAAGAGATCATTCACGAAATATATATAGAAGAATTCACCGCGTGCAAGCAGCGCATCGGCCGGCCCGCCCGGATTCCGAGCAAGGCGGAAATCATCGAGCAGATCGGGCGCCCTGTGCCCGTCATCTTCGCAAATCTTGCGCCGGACCTGTCGCGGCCCGAGCAGGATTCCCTTTCCAATCAGATTCTCGAAGGTCTGGTCAAGGGAATCCTGGGCGGACGCGGGCATCATTATCCCGGCGTTGCTGAAACCGTGCGGGAACTCGCGGAGCGCAAATATGAGATCTTTACAGCGTCGAACGGCCGCGCGCCGTACGTAAAATCGATTCTCGAATCAAACGGCATTCTGAAGTTCTTCACAGCAGTTCCGACCGTGGGCGGTGAGATCCACAACAAGACACAGCTCGTCGCGAGCATCCTGTCGGCGCATCATTTGAAGCCGGAAGAGGCGGCGCTTGTGGGCGATCGCACGAGCGACCGGGATGCGGCCCTTGAGAATCAGGTTCCGTTCATTGCGGCGCGCTTCGGGCACGGCAATCCCGACGAATGGGGTGGAGCTGCGGCTCTGATCGATTCGATTCAGGAGCTGCTCGATCTTTTTCCAGCAAGAAACTGAGTCAGGTCTTCGCGTGTGTTTTTTTCCGGATGCTCATAGACGAGCTCAAGCATAGCCTGCTGGGCTTCCCCGATGGATTTGCCTTCCAATCCCAGGGAACGAATGTCGTTTCCGTCGAGCGCAAGATCCTTTGCGATGAGCGGATCGCGCGCGATTGCTTCTTCGCATTTTGCGAGGATCTCTTCGAGATCGGGACGAATGCGAAGAAAGTCGCGGGCCGTCCTTAGGAATTCCCCGGCAGCGCTCTTTTTCAGCCAGGCGCAGAAGCGCCGAATATCCACGATCGTTTCAGGTTTCCAGGCGAGCAGGCGAAAACTCCGGACCGAATGTGCAATCGAATCGTTGGAAAGCTTGATGGACCGGCCGATCGCTTCGATGCGTGATTCGGTCTGAGGGTCGGTGAAATCGCCGGCTGCCGCGGCGAGATACCAGGCAAGCCTGTTTTCCGGATCTGAAAGCTGATTGATGGCCTCGATGCGGCCCGGGTCTGCGCGGGGAACAAAGAGCGGGCCGAGGCCGGTTTCCTCAAGGAGTTCGACAAGACGCGCGGGATCGCTTCCACTGAAGCCCTTGCGCAGTTCATCTGTAAATCGCTCCACGGCGACTTTCTTTGTGCGCGCATGGATGTCCGGCCGGCAGAGCGCCTGATGGGTTTCCGGTTCGATCGAAAATCCAAGAACGCTCGCGAATCGGCAGGCCCGCACAGTTCGAAGTCCGTCCTCAAAAAATCGATCCTCCGGCTTTCCAATCGTGCGAATCCGTCCGGCCGCGAGATCCTCGAGTCCTCCGTGCTCGTCCGTGAGTTCCTCGGTGACGGGATCAAATGCAATGGCGTTGATGGTGAAATCGCGCCGCGAGAGATCTTCGGAAAGGGTCTTTGCGAACGTTATGCGATCAGGCCGGCGCGCGTCGGTGTAATCGCTCTCCGCGCGGTACGTGGTCACTTCGTAAGCCCGCTTCTCAATCAAAACTGTGATGGTTCCATGCTGGATGCCCGTGGGAACATTGCGCTTGAAAAGTCTCTGGACCTCAGGCGGATGCGCGTTGGTCGTGAAATCAACGTCTTTGACTTCGCGGCCGAGCAGCAGATCGCGCACGCAGCCTCCAACCATATAGCATTCGAAACCCGCTGCGCGAAATGTCTGCGCAATCAAGAGCACATCCTCTCTGGCCGGGAGAGACGACAGAAGACCGGTGCGTTTCATGGATCCCAGTAGTTCCGTTCTGCTTTCACCTGCAGAACCTCTCCCGTCGCCGTGTTCACGGCTGTCAGGCAGCCTCCGTAAACACAGCCGGTATCGAGGCCGGTTGACTTTCTTCCCGCAATCAATTCAGTTTCGCGTCCCGGCCCGTTGACGTAGCGCGCCGGAGTGTGTCCGTAGAACACATGCTTCCCCTTCCAGGTGGATTCCTTCTGAATCCATCCGTTGCGAATCCACAGCATGGTTTCGCGGTCCTGCGAAGCGAGGGCCGGCTCATGCACATCCAATCCTGCGTGAACGGCGATGAATGTGTCGCCCTCGTAGTAGAGCTGAAGGCTCTCCAGAAAGGCGCGATGGGCTTCCGGCAGCGCGTCCCGGCGCGATCCAGGAGGCATCCCGTAAGAGGCGAGCGTGGCCTTTCCTCCATTTAATGGATGGAGCCAGGACCGGCCCTCTTCGCTGGAAGGATCGGCGAAATAGTTCACCATCATGGATTCATGGTTTCCCATCAAGAAGACGGATCTGTGCTGTTCCCGCAGCACACGCGAAATGACGCCGGCAGAGGAGGGGCCCCGGTCGATGTAATCACCCAGAAACAGGAGCGGATCTGCCTGCGGAATGCGGCGAAGGAGGGAGTCGAGCTCCAGAAGGCATCCATGTATGTCCCCGATGATCCACATATCCGTTTGGAAAAAGTATTTTCAGTACACCGTGTCCGCACAATTTAGCACCTGCTCCTGCAGAGGAAACAAAAACAGCACAGGACTGAACCATGAAAATTCATGAATACCAGGCAAAAGACATACTGCGTCGATACGGAGTCAACGTTCCCGAAGGACGGGTCACAGGCAACCCGGCAGAAATCGGCAAACTGTATGATGAGCTCGGCGGCGGCATTGTCGCCGTAAAATCGCAGATTCACGCCGGCGGCCGCGGCAAAGGAATCGTATACGACAAAGAAGATCCGGCCGGCGCAACGAAGATTCAGGAAGGCGGCGTGAAGGTTGCGAAGACCCGCGAAGACGCTGAGAAGTACGGATCAAACATTGTAGGGAACTACCTGGTAACGCAGCAAACGGGCGGCAAGGGCAAACGTGTCCTGAAAGTTTATCTCGAAAAGGGAACGGAGATTGCGCGCGAATTTTATCTCTCCATCCTTGTGGATCGCGCCGTATCCAAACCAATCGTGATCTATTCCACAGAAGGCGGCATGGACATTGAAGATGTGGCCGCTCACACTCCCGAGAAGATCAATCGTCTTGAAGTAGAACCTGCGATCGGCCTTCAGCCCTGGCAGGCCCGCGAAATCCTCTACAAGCTGGGAGTGCCCCAGGAAGCAATGAAGCAGGGCGTGGACTTCCTTCTGAAACTGTGGAAGTGCTGCGACGACGAAGATGCCTCCATGCTTGAAGTCAATCCGCTCGTGCTCACGAAGCAGAATACAATCATTGCTCTCGACTGCAAATTCAACTATGACGACAACGCGCTCTACCGTCATCCGGAAGCAGCGCACCTTCGCGACATCACCGAAGAAGATCCGCTTGAGCTTCGCGCTTCTGAGTTCAACCTGAACTACGTTCGTCTCGACGGCAACGTGGGCTGCATGGTGAACGGCGCAGGCCTCGCCATGGCGACGATGGACATCATCAAACTTGCCGGCGAATTTCCTGCCAACTTCCTGGATGTGGGCGGCGGAGCGAACGCGCAGACGGTTGCGAACGGATTCCGCATCATTCTCGGAGATCCGAACGTAAAGGCGATCTTCATCAACGTGTTCGGCGGGATCGTTCAGTGCGACCGCGTGGCCAATGGAATCATTCAGGCAGCGCGTGACGTGAACATTCACGTTCCTCTGATCGTGCGCCTGAAAGGCACCAACGCGGATCTCGCGAAGGATATCCTCGCGAAATCAGGACTTCCGATTCTTGTAGCTAGCGAACTCAAAGACGGCGCGGAGAAAGTGGCTGAAGCCATCCGCGGAGGAAAAAAAGGGTAAGGAAATGGCAGTACTCGTAGATAAGAACACCAGAGTTGTGGTCCAGGGGATCACGGGAAAAGAAGGATCGTTTCACACGGCCCAGATGATTGAGTACGGCACCCGCGTAGTTGGCGGCGTTACTCCTGGCAAGGGCGGACAGAAGAGCGAGCACGGTGTGCCGATTTTCAACACGCTTCAGGAAGCCGTGGACAAAGAGGGCGCAAACGCGTCGGTAATTTTCGTTCCGCCTCCATTTGCGGCGGACGCAATCCTCGAAGCAGTTGGCGCGCAGATCCCCCTCTGTATCTGCATCACGGAAGGCATTCCTGTCCGCGATATGTCCCTGGT
>CAZUJO010000349.1:0-4460 GCA_964619995.1 uncultured Leptospiraceae bacterium | reverse complement strand
CGGTGTCGTCATCGTAAAGCATCTCAATCCATGCGGAGTAGCGCTTTCTTCGATGGATTCGAACGCAGGCATCTTCGGCAGTGCGCCTGGAACACCGAAGCCCTTCGGCGGGGGCATGGCTGAAGCGTTTCGCCTTGCGCGTGCCTGCGATCCGGTAAGCGCATTTGGCGGCGTCATTGCCCTGACGGATCTCGTGGACATTGACACTGCAAACCTGATCAATGAGAACTTTGCAGAAGTTATCATTGCGCCCGGCTTCTCCCCTGAGGCTCTGGACGCATTTTCCACGAAGAAGAATCTCCGCCTAATCGAGATTAAGCGACCGGACCGCTTTCTGTCGCCCGGCATGGAGCTGCGGGTTAATGAACTCGGAATGCTCTACGAGGACATGGATCACACATATGCTCCGCGTTCCGGCTGGAAGGTGGTCACAAACCGTTCTCCCGATGAACGGGAGCTGGACGGGCTTGAGCTGGCGTGGCGGATTGTGAAACACGTTAAATCCAACGCAATCGTATTCACGAACGAGCGGTGCACGCTCGGAATCGGGGCCGGGCAAATGAGCCGAGTGGACTCGACGGAAATTGCGGCATCGAAGGCTGCAAAGGCTGGCCTGAGCCTGGCCATGTCCTGCGTGGCCTCGGACGCCTTTTTTCCTTTCCGGGATGGTGTAGATGCGCTTGCAAAGGCCGGTGCCCGCGCTGTAATTCAACCAGGTGGAAGCGTCCGCGACGAGGAAGTCATTCAAGCCTGCAATGAACATGGAATTGCCATGGTCTTTACAGGCATGCGTCATTTCAGACACTGAGAGGACTCGTTGAGCGGCCCCCGGTGTATGCTGGACACGGGCCTTCACCAGAAGTGCCTGAGCAATTGTAAGGCGGCGGTCCAGGACAATCGCTGGCAAACTCGGCTCGTGGATTCATGCATTGCGGCGGCGAAACTCACGCTGTTCCAGGAAGGAAAGAATTCATTCGGGGTCGCGCAGAGCGCGTTTCTTCAGTGCGACGCTCGGCTCCTGGATGCGTTCATACAGAAGTCGCCGGATAACGTTGATCTAATCCGCTACTTTCTGGGAGCGCAGAAACCAGAAGAGTCGGCCGGCATCGCAGGCGCCCTCAATTCAGACAGTCTTTACGAGATCTTCCGCGCGGATTACACCCACTACCTTCGGCTTCGCCGTGAAAAGCCGGAGGCCGTCCAGGGAAACAACTACTTTCTCCAGAAGGGCGCTCAGTACTGGGCGAAGCTCCCGGTCAGCCGAATCTGCAGCCTGATCGCTGGCATTCTCCGAGACAGGAAGGATGTCAGCAGCGCGGCGCAATTCATCGTACTGATCCCGGCCTCCGTGATCTCGCGATTTCCGGAGCTTTCCGGCCTCACCGAGGAAGAAGAGCGGTCTCTGTTCCTTGGTCTTGAGGGAGATCTGTTTACGCTCCCGCTTCTGTCTCCGGGCATCTACGAACATATGGTTCAGCTTTTCGAGACCCAGCCTGAAATTGGGATGATACTTTCCGGAATGGAAGAGCTGGTAAAGCGCCGCGCCGTTGTGATCTCGACCACCGAAAGCATGCTTGAGTATTACAATCGGTCGAACACCCGTCTTTCTCTGCCCGCCCTTTACTCTGAACTATTCGGGATTGAATTTGAGCTCGCCGCGGAAGTTCTCCATCATCTCGTCGAGCACCAGGTAATTACGCCGAACGAGCGTAACACGCTGATTGAATTTCTGAAATCAGGTAAGCTGGATTTCATCCGCCAGATGCGCGACGAAATCCTCGCGCCCGCAAAAGGCAAACCCCTGCAATCTTCCTAGACTGCGAACTTCTTGCGAAGGCTGTCGATCTCTGGTTTGAATTGATTCCACATCTCGGCGGGATTCGCCTGAAACGTGGAGTACACACCCTGTTTGCAGAGATCCACGAGTTCGCTGACCGTGAAATTCAGCGACTTGTACATCTTGAAGTATTCATCGGACAGGGTAACGTGAAAGATTTCAGGATCGTCTGTGTTTACGGTGCAGATGATTCCCTCGTCATAGTAGCGGCGCACCGGATGGTCCTTCTCTTTGCGCACGTATTTTCCCGTGAAAATGTTGCTGGTGAGGCAAATCTCGATCGGTATCTTTTTCTTCCGAATGATTTCAAGGAGCGCAGGATCCTGCACTGCGCTTGTGCCATGGCCGATTCTCTCCGCGCGCAGCAGCTCCACAGTGTCCCGTACAGACCATGGGCCGTCGTCTTCGCCGGCATGCGCGACGGTGCGCAATCCTTCTGCCTGCGCCTGCGCGAAGACATCTTTATAATCGCGCGCAGGGCCCATCAATTCCGCGCCGCCGAGGCCGATCCCGATAATCGAGGTGCGCGGATTGCTCAACACGCGCTGGAGGTTCTTGCTCGCGTTCTCGGGCCCGAACGTTCTCGAAACGTCGATCAAGAATCGGACATCCGGTCCGCCGGACACCCGGCATTCGCGCGCCAGAGAATCCAGAGTGTCCGCAATGTCTCTGTAATCGAGTCCATTTTGAATCATCCGCGAAGGGGCCAGGAATACTTCCCCGTATCGAATGTTGTTGGATTCCATATACTGCCGCAGGTTGCGGAAGATGAGACCGAAATCGTCAGCCGTCTTGATGGAATCGATGATGAACAAGAAGAGCTTAATGAATTCCTGAAGGTTGGTGAACTGGTACAGTTTCTTGAGCTGCTCTACTTCGTAGGGCACGTTGTTCTTGTCGAGCATGCCCTGGAGCGTTTCGCGCGAAATGCATGCTTCCATGTGCAGATGAATCTCTGTTTTGGGCATTGCGCGGATGAATTCCATTACGCGCTTGTCTTCTGCGGTAAGATCGTATTCCTTTTTTTCCCGGTCGATGCTGATCCGCGAAGCAGTCGCCACGTCAACCGACGCGATGTCGTTCAGCAGATCTTCCGGGATTTGCTCGACTTCGAGCTCTTCGAGCTGAATCTTCTCATTCAGCAGGTCGTTGATGTGCTTGTCAAAGGCCACCTGCAGTCCGGGCGTGAAGGATCGGTTTGCGGGAAGGCGTGCGCGAAGGCGCCGCAGATCCTCTACGTCTCTGTCGAGAACTTGAATTCTCTTAAGAATGTCTTCGATCCGCGTAACCATGGTTAAACCTTAAAATCCTGAACCGCTTCCTCTATGAAACCTATCAAGCCGCGCATCTGATCAAGCTGTTCTTTGTTCACGGCGTCTGGCGCCGCTGCTAACTTGTCTACGGTCGCGCGCGCATATTTGCAGTATTGCGAAATTCTCTTTACGCGGTCCTGAAGCGATATGAAAGTCTTGTTCAGATGCGCCGCATGTTCCTGCAGTTCGTCATCCTTGCGCAACTGAACCCTGGTTGAGAGATCTCCGCGCGCAATCGCCTCTAGAGTTTTCTCCAGATGGATCAGCGGTCCGGCCAACCGCGACGAATACAGCATCAGGCTCCAGCCGGCGCCCACAAGCGATGCAAGAAACAACGCGGTAATTCCGCCGAGTCCCATCCACCGCAGCTCGCTCATCGTATACGTGTGCTCGCCGCTCGTGGCGAACACGATCACAGCCATGGCGAACGTGGAAATCAAGAAGAGCGGCAGCAGGGTCCGTCGAACCAGCCTCAGCTGAAATTTATAACGGATGGGCGTCCGTCTCGCGCTACGCTTCTGCTCCATGTTCAGGAGATAACAGACATGAGCGAGCGCGCCTGTCGGTTCTCAGGATCCAGCTGAAGCGCCTTGTCGAGGAGCTCCTGGGCGCGATTCGGGTCGCCCAGCTTTTGATACAGGTCCGCCATGTTGATCAGGTTCGGGACTCGCTCAGGATTGATGTCAAATACCTTCTTCGCCGCTTCCAGAGACTTCTCGTACTCACCCATGCGTTTGTGCGCAATGGAGAGATAGAGCCAGAAATCAGAAACATGCGGATCGTGCTCCAGGTAGTTGCCGAGAATCTCGATGGCTTTCGGATAGTCGCGGTCCTTGAACGTCAGAACAGCGAGTATCTTGTTCAGCGCGGGCACGTCGCGGCGCATGCTGTATGCCTGACGCAGGACCTCAAGAGCCTGATCATGCTGGCCCTGACGAGCAAGGCGGCGGCCGTCCTGGAAAAGTTCCTCGAAAGAAGAGAGCTCTTCCACATCTTCGAAGTTCATGTCGTCTTCGTCATCAGGATCGATGTCAATGATGACGCGATTTTGCATGGGCGCTGAGGCCGGTGACGCCGTCGCATGCGTCTCCGATGGGATTGCAGCTGCGCCAACGAAGTGAAGGCGAAGGAACGAAAGGTCGTCAGTGAGTTCGCCCGTCGCCAGAAGTCGTTCCAGAATTCCGTTGAGATCGGCGTTCGCCTCTTCCACACGCTTCAGAATCAGGAATTCGTCCTCGTTGATGGTTCTGGTCGGAGAGTCCGGAGTCAGATCGATGTCGTCGCGTCCGTCCGATCCCATCAGAATGACG
>CAZUJO010000348.1:0-4464 GCA_964619995.1 uncultured Leptospiraceae bacterium | reverse complement strand
GCCATGATCCGCGCGTTGTGCAGGCATACGAGGATGATCCTCTCGTGCATGGCAGCATGAGCATCCGGCTCGGTCTTGACATGCTGGCAAAAGGCAGATGGGCCATTGCGAATGCGCGGCGTCTGCGTGTGCCGGTTCTGATGGGTCACGGCGGCGGAGATGAAATCGCGGATCCGGAAGGGACTCGGAGCTTCTTCCGCGGGGTGCAGTCGGATATTGCAGAACTTCATATCTATCCCGAGTTGTACCATGAGATCTTCAATGAGCAGCCGGCCTCGCGCTCCATCGTATTCGATGACTATCGCCGCTTCATCCAGACGCAGCTCGGTGATGAGACAGAATCAGTACGACTGTCTGAAACCGCATAAACCTTTCAAAATCCAATATTTCACCGAAAAACGGGTTTGACCGTTCCGCGCGAAGGCGGCTATATTTCCCCACCACAAGGAGGGAGCATGGAAAAGATTCTCCAGGATATTCTCAATGCAGGGATTGCATTGTTCCGCGCCGGCGAAGGCACGGTTCAGAACGCAGTGAAAGAAGTGCAGCGTACCTTTGAACAACTCAAAGAAAAGGGAGCGCAGGACAACAGCGATCAGGCAGTAAAACTGCGCAAGACGCTTGATGACATCGTGCACCAGACAGCAGGCCTGTCTTCCAAAGCGGGAACTGCTTACGCAGACGCTCTGGCCCAGATCGAACAGCTCTACAAGAGCGTGGCAGATCAGATTCAGAAACTGGTTCCACCAGAAAGAATCAACGAAGTGAAAGACAAGATCGAAGAACTCACTCGCGTGATTCAGCAGAGAGCCGGCGGAGCAAAGCCCCAGGCTTGATTTCGCAGAAATCCGCTCCGGCAACGGAGCGGACCTTCTTTCGTCCTCAATTCCTTTCCCTCATGAACTACGAAGACAAACAGGACCACATCCGGTCCCTCGAAACACCGCCCATCGAAGTATTTCGGAACATCTATCGCGACCGGCGCTACCGGATCGATATGGAAATTCCAGAATTCACGGCCGTATGTCCGAAGACGGGCCTGCCCGATTTTGGAATTCTTTATCTTTCTTATGAGCCGGACGAGTTCTGCCTGGAACTGAAGAGCCTCAAAGAGTACATCTTATTCTACCGCAACGTCGGCATCTTTCATGAGAATGTCGTCAACCGCGTACTCGAGGATGTTGTGAAGGCTTGCGCACCGCACCGCGCGCGTCTGCACGGCGACTACAATGTTCGCGGCGGAATCAAGACGCGCGTGACGGCTTCGTACCGCCGCTGAGAACTGATTCAAAACCTTCGCGGTACGTCGGGTATTTCAGGTCGTAGAAGCGGCGTAAATGAACGCTGCGAATCCCGCGCCCTGACACCGGCTCATTGCGCCAGGCACCGGGAATCTTGAGCGCAAGCCGCTCTTCAAGCCACGCAAACACTTCTGCATTCGCCGATGGATATTCATCCACTGCGTTGAGGACAGACGGAACGTCAGGCGCCGATCTGAGAGACACAAGGAGCCCGGCAAGGTCATCCACATGAATTCGGGAAACCATTCGGTTCCCGGACTCGATCCGTGAAAAATCGCCGGCCTGGAAATGCAGAGGAAGAGCGCGTCCCGGTCCATAGATGCCGCCGCAGCGAACGATCACCGCCTCCGGCAAAACGGCGCGCACGATGCTTTCCAGGCGAAGACGGTTTTGCGCGCGCGGTCGTGTTTCGTCGACGGGACTTGTTTCATCGTAATAAGGAACGCCGCTGCCGCCCGGCTCGGGGTAAACGACCGTTGAGCTCAGGTGAACAATGCGTGCACCGCGCTCCTGCGCTCGCTTCATTTCATTCGCGTAAGCGGGAGCACCCTGGACAGGCTCCGGAACGCAATCGACTACGAGCTCGTAATTCGCGCCTGGATCGTAGGGCAAAAGGCCTGGATGATCGAAGTTGGCTGGATTGCGCGAAAGGAAGTGCACCGGCATGAGCCTCGCGAGAGCGCGCCCGGTGTAACTCACGCCACAGACAAGAATCAACCGTCCAGGTCTCCTTTCGATTTCTTGAAGAGCAACAGAAAGCAGCCGGCCGGAATACGGTTGAACGGGCAAGCGGCAGCGAGGATTTCCGCTTCGCATTCCTTCACATCCGATTCCTGCTCGTCAAATGGCATGAGGATGATCATTCCCACCTGCTGGTTGCACTGCTTGTATTTTGCCGTCATGGCGGCATTGATTCTCTTCTGCCCGGCCGCCGAATCGACGACGTTGTCGGCCACGCAGGAAAAGACGGCCAGCAATACGATTGCGAGGAGAGACCTCATTCAGTTTCCAAAAATCGTAGGCGGCAGAGGGCCGGCACCCATTTTTGTTCTCAGTCCAACGGCATGAAACACTTTCTGACCGCCCTCGTTTTCGTGCAATCCACGGCGCTTTTCGCCATGCCGTTTATGGGACGGGTGCTCAGAACTGAGGACAGCCAGCCGATCGCAGATGCGAAGGTTGTGGTCCTTGAAACGAAGCAGAGCGCATTCACCGATGAACAGGGATCGTTCGGTATGGCCGTGCCGACGGCAGGTTTCTATACCTTTCGCATCATTGCAGGCGAAAAGGTCTTTCAGGTGCGAAAGGAAGTTCGTTTCGAAAATGAAGGGATTCTCCTCTATGCGGGCGACCCTCCCCGGCAGCAGGCAGCTCAGGAAGCAGTCAGCGAGCAGGGAATCAATGTGGTCGGGAAACGGGACCAGACGAAGCTTTCGCGTTACACGCTTTCGAACGAAGAGATCCGCCGCTTCCCCGGTGTTTACGGAGATTCGCTGAAGGCAGTGCAGTCGCTGCCCGGCGTCGCCGCCGCGGTTCCCATCGGTGTGCTCCCCAGCGTGAATCTCATCACGAGCTCATTTCTCACGAGCGCCACCGGCTTTTCCATCGGCCCGCCTTACAGCAATTCAACGAGCGGATTTCTTGTGCTGCGCGGCGCCGGCGCACGGTCTTCGCAGTTCTTTCTTGATGGATTTAAGATCCTCTATCCGTTTCACCTGGGCGATCAATCGAGCGTTCTGAACAACGATCTCATCCGCAACGTCGATGTCTATATGGGAACCTTCCCGACGAGGTTCGGCAATGCCACAGGCGGCGTCATATCGATCACCGGTCCTGACGAAGTGAAGAAACCGACCGGTCATATCAACGTGGCTCTCTTTCTCTCCGACGCGTACTACGAAACTCCGTTTCTCGACGGCGGATATTTTGTCGGAACGGCCAGGCAGTCGTACCCGAACTACATGCTTCTCTACTTATATCCTCAAGCAATTCCGTCTAACGCCAAGTATGCAGAGTATACAGACGGCCAGTTCAAGATGGGCTACAAGTTCAACAACAATCATACGATCGAGATGATTTACTTCGGCGCTCACGACGATCTGAAGTACACCCAGAGTGTTGCAAAAGCGTCTAACGGCGGACAGAGCGGTCTTTCCGGAGTCGGCGACAGCATCGGCACAGCAACGACAGGCGTGGGCGGCTTTTCGGACTCGAACACAGATTCACGGCCCCCCGTCGGTCTGAACCGGGCCTTCGACACAACCGGAGCGCGGTACATTTTCAATGCAGCGGGAATCTTCAAGAATACTCTGACGGCGCAGGTGTCGACTTACAAGGAAGACTTTCAGCTCGACTTTCGCTCGCCTCTGACAGGCGAAACCATCTTCGGCTACGACGTGGAAAACGCCCGCCATGAAGTGCAATACAAGGATGAAATCACGGTCGAATTGATCAAACAGCATCTGCTCTTGAACATGGGCGCAGAGAGCAACATTCATCTCTGGCAGCTTTCCCTGCGGAACTTCTCGCCGCGAAGCTCTACGAATCCGAACACACCGAGTTTTATCGATACGGTCAATCAGCTCGTAGAAAACAACCGCTCCTTCCGTGCGCTCCTCGACGGCGACGAAACCGCTTACCAGTTGAATGCAGGATTTGCCGAACTTGAGGCCGACGTCTGGAGATTCCGATTTACGCCGGGCGTACGCGTGGATCACTACACGCTTTCGAGCAGCACTGGAGTCGGTCCGCGCACCGGGGTCGAGTTCAAGATTCCAGAAACCGGCACGACCCTTCTGGCAGCCGCAAGCCGGCTTTACAGCGTCCCGCCGAACCTCGAGCAAATCAGCGTCGAAGCGGGAAACCCGGGCCTCAAAATGGAGGAATCCGACCACGCGGCCGGCGGGATTCAGCAGAACTTCGGACCTCTCTGGATGCTGAAACTTGAATACTATAGAAATACATACGATGATCTCGTCGTTGCGGACAACTATGCGGTCAAACCGTTCTCCCTGCGGACAAACCGGCGGGACTTCATTGACCGCCCCGCATCGCTCCAGCTCCAGCCCTGGGAGGCGCGGCCGCTCGGGTACTCAAACGATGGAACCGGCTGGAGCAAAGGCGTGGAAGTCTTTATCAAGAAGAACCGGCCCGCGGGCAAACC